>JAFSYB010000095.1 GCA_017443765.1 Muribaculaceae bacterium
CCGATGACGGAGCAGACGCATTTCTCGACATACTCTCGATTGTTGAAACCTCGAAGAAACACAACACGCCCATTTACAATGCCATCCGCGCTCTATTCTGAGCTCGGCTAAAACTCACATACCTATCGCTGAATAGTTACCCAAGGAGTACGAATAGTTAATTATTCATAAATAATTAAGCAATAGGCAGTTTGAGATTGTGTTTTGCATTGCCATGTCGTTGGAAAGCAGTACCTTTGCAGGCCGATTATTACCAACAATCGACCTGAGCGGCGCAAAAGAGCATTTTGGCCGTGTTGTTTTGTGTGTGCAAGGGTCAATTAACTAATTATTAATCAGGAGTATTTTAAAGAAGTGGATACTTTAAGTTACAAAACCATCTCGGCGAAGTCCGAGACCGTACAGAAGGAATGGGTTGTGGTTGATGCCACCGACCAGGTTCTGGGTCGCTTGTGCTCGCAAGTAGCGATGATACTTCGCGGCAAGCACAAAGCGTGCTACACTCCGCATGTGGACTGTGGCGACAACGTGATTATCATCAACGCCGAGAAGGTGGTGCTCACGGGCAAGAAATGGACCGACAAGCAGTATGTGCGCTACACGGGCTATCCCGGTGGCCAGCGCTTCTCCACCCCGCAGGAGCTGCTGAAGAAGTCCTACAACAAGCACATCAAGGAGGGTATGCACCCGCTGTTCCTGCATGTGCTCAAGGGTATGCTGCCTAAGAACCGCCTGGGCGCCCAGTTGCTGCGCAACGTTCGCATCTACAACGGCCCCAACCACCCGCATGAGGCTCAGAACCCCAAAGTCATCAATCTCACCAACCTCAAATAATCAGGAAGTATGGAAAGAATCAATGCATTAGGACGTCGCAAAGCTGCCGTGGCTCGTGTGTATGTGAACGAGGGCAGTGGCCAAATCACCATCAACAAGCGCACGCTCGAGGAGTACTTCCCCAACCCCATCCTCCAGTACATCGTCAAGCAGCCGCTGAACACGCTGGAAGCCGTTGAGAAATATGACATCAAGGCCAACCTCACCGGAGGTGGCTACAAGGGTCAAGCCGAGGCGCTGCGCCTGGCGATTGCCCGCGCCCTGGTGAAAATCAACCCCGAGGACAAGAGTGCCCTGCGCAAGGAGGGATTCATGACGCGCGACCCACGTGCCGTGGAGCGCAAGAAGCCCGGCCAGCCCAAGGCACGCAAGCGTTTTCAGTTCAGCAAGCGCTAAATCACGCTTTTTTCGGCTTAGTTCTCGCTGTTGGTCACTCGCGCACTATTGTTTCACAAAAGTGCGCCACGACAACAATGCGAAATCCTGAGCCGGAACATCAATCGAGTTTAGTATCCAAACCGCATAGACTCACACTTGCTCTTACGCAATGGCTACTGTGTGGTTGAAGTAAGTAGAATGTAAACTAAAAACAATTTAAAACAATGCAAATTCCCACTTTTGACCAGATGCTGGAGGCTACGTGCCATTTCGGTCATCTCAAGCGCAAATGGAACCCTGCGATGGCTCCCTACATCTTCATGGAGCGTAACGGTATCCACATCATCGACTTATACAAGACTCAGGCCAAACTTGAAGAGGCTTCAAACGCACTGAAGAACATCGTGAAGAGCGGCAAGAAGGTGCTTTTCGTAGCCACCAAGAAACAAGCCAAGCAGGTAGTTGCCGACCGCGCCCAGGCCATTGGCATGCCCTACGTGATTGAGCGCTGGCCCGGTGGCATGCTCACCAACTTCCCCACAATCCGCAAGGCCGTGAAGAAAATGGCCACCATCGACAAGATGGAGAAGGACGGCACCTTTGAGAACCTGTCGAAGCGCGAGCGCCTGCAAATCACGCGCCAGCGCGCCAAGCTGGAGAAGAACTTGGGTTCGATTGCCGACCTGAACCGCCTACCGAGCGCCCTGTTTGTGGTTGATGTGATGAAGGAACACATTGCTGTGGCCGAGGCAAACCGCCTGGGCATTCCCGTGTTTGGCATCGTTGACACCAACAGCGACCCCGACACGGTCGACTTTGTGATTCCCGCCAACGACGATGCCTCGAAATCGATTGACCTGATACTGGCCACTGTGTGCGAGGCCATTGCCGAGGGCATCGAGGAGCGCAAGATTGAGCGCATCGACAACAAGGATGAGGAGCTCGCCGCCGATGGCGAGGAAGCACCCCGCCGCGAGCGCCGCGCCCGCGTGCGCCGCCGCACCGTCGAGGATGTTCCCGCAGCCGAAGCTCCTGCCGAGCAGGAAGCAGCCGCACCCGTTGTGGAGGAGGCTCCCGCAGCACAGCCCGAAACGGAGGCCAACACTGAAAACGAGGAGGCACCCGCAGCTGAGTGACCCATCGAGTATTTGATTTAGATGTTAGGTTTTGGGTGACGGGTGTATAAATTGACTGAACCGAATGGGAATTAATTGGCAAGCCGATTTTGTCACAATTCGGGCGAGGCCATAGTTCAAGCCAAACGATTCTTATAAATTTATAGGACCCACCAGATGTTTGTCTGGTACCGGCAGCCAATCGGCCGCTGGCCACAAACTCCAAAATCTAACATCTGAAATCTAACCTTTGACTTATATTAAGTAGAACATTAAAACTTAAAAACAAGAAAGACAATGGCAGTAACAATCAATGATATCAAGAAGCTGCGCGACATGACCGGCGCGGGTTTGAGCGATTGCAAGAAGGCTCTGATTGAGGCCGAGAACGACATGGACAAGGCCATGGAGCTGATTCGCAAGCGCGGTCAGGCAATTGCCGCCAAGCGTGAAGACCGTAACGCAGCACAAGGCATTTCGATTGGCAAGAGTGCCGGCGATTTCGCCGCCATCGTGGCGCTGAAGTGCGAGACCGATTTTGTGGCCAAGAACGAGAAATTCGTCACGCTGGCCAAGTGCATCCTGGATGCCGCAGTTGCCGCCCGTGCCAAAAACATGGACGAGGTGAACGCCCTGACCATCGACGGCAAGAGCGTGCCCGAAGCAATCACCGCTTTGAGCGGCATCACCGGCGAGAAGATGGAGCTTGGTGCCTACGAGTGCATCGAAGCTCCCAGCACGGTGTGCTACAACCACTTCAACGGCATGCTGGCAGCTCTGGTGGGCTTCAACCAGGCCGAGGTTGATTCCGATGTTGCCAAGGGTATTGCCATGCAGGTGGCGTCGATGAACCCCATCAAAGCCACGCGCGAGCAGATTCCGCAATCAACCATCGACAGTGAGCTCCAGCTGGCCATTGACAAGAGCAAGGCCGAGCAGGTGCAGAAAGCTGTGGAGGTTGCTCTGAAGAAAGCAGGTTTCAATGCCTACTACTGCGCCACCGAGGAACACCAGGAAGAGGCCGTGCGCAAAGGCATCATGACCGCCGAGCAGCTCGCCCAGGCCAAGAAGATCATGGCCGACACAGCCGCCGAGAAAGAGGCAAACATGGACGAGAAGATGATTCAGAACATCGCCAAGGGTCGCCTGAACAAGTTCTTCCAAGAAAATGTGCTCATGGAGCAGGTTTACGAAGCCGGCGAGAACAAGGAGACTGTGGCCCAATTCCTGGCCAAGAGCAACAAGGACTTGAAAGCCATCGACTTGAGGCGTGTGAATTTGAATGTGGACTAATGTGTTTCGCCGACTTTTGACAGAAACGCAAGCATAGATATTGAAAGTCTTTCGAGTGACGGGAGCGGCTTCCATCAAGCTGCTCCCTCATTTTTCATCACCAATTATTTGCAAGATTGGATATCTTGCTGTAATTTTGTAAATGGAAAATAAATCAACAAAC
The DNA here is from genome assembly GCA_017443765.1 of Muribaculaceae bacterium. Classification (GTDB taxonomy): domain Bacteria; phylum Bacteroidota; class Bacteroidia; order Bacteroidales; family Muribaculaceae; genus Sodaliphilus. The sequence continues at coordinate 3,784 of JAFSYB010000095.1, forward strand.
GTAATGATATGATGAATAGACTTTTTTTCAACTTGCTCCTTGCCGTGATGTGCCTGACGGCAATACCGAGCCACGCCGGCGTGAATGTAGAGCGCTACATGGGCGGTGATGGTGTCGTGCCCACTGCCGACGCGAAGGCACTCCTCGGCGAAGTGTTGCTTCACAACCCATCGGTTCTTGATGGTGTGACTGTTGAGGTAGCCAAGCTGCAAAAACGCGGCAACGTCAACATCGCCTTTGTGTATGTGGGTCGATTGGAAGACCACTTCGACACCGAGATATATCTGCTCGTACTCGACCCCGTGTGGAATTTTGTAGATGGAGCGCTGCTGGGTTATTCCGGCGACCCACTGCTGATGGAAATTCTGTCGCCTCAGGAGGGAATTGCCTATCAAACCGACGACACCCAGACCTATCAGACCCGCGGCGACACCATCAAGGTGAAGCGCACCTACACCTACGGCCCCACCGAGCGCGGCGGCATTAACTACTTTCACGACGAAGGCTCGGTTTACAACAACCTGCTCTTGCGCAAGGATGGCAAGCTGGTCACGCTGCCCATCGAAGCCACGGCTATTCACACCGAGGGCGATGCCGACTATTTGAGCCGAACCCACAAAATCCCCACCAAGACAGAGATTAAAGGCAATTTTGATGGCTATGGCATGAGTATGATGCAAATTTCGCAGTTGCCTGTGAGTCAAGCACCCGACATGAACCAGCTGAACAAGGATGCGCTATCGGTGAAAAATGCGCGCAAAAACACCACCGATATACGTGCATTGCGAAAAACCGTCCTGTCGGGACGCTGGATTATTAACACTGGACTGCGCAACGGCAACGACTTCCTCACGTGGATTGCGCAAAACCCGAAGAAAGAGCAATTCACACCATTGTTGCTTGACGCCATACGGCAAAGCGGCATGGGCGAGGCCGAGTGGCTGAGCCAAAAAGTGAAAACCCTCAAGGACACAAAAGCCCGCAACTGGTGGCAGCAGTGGATGAAAGAAAACGGCGTCACCAGCAAATGACAACTTGAACCCGACTAAAAGCGCAATCAATATGTCGAAATACATCAATCCGTTCACCGATGTGGGTTTCAAACGCATATTCGGCCAAGAAATCAACAAGGATATGCTCATCAGCTTCCTCAACAATGTGATTGAGGAGTTCGATATCACCGATGTGACGTTTCTCGATAAGGAACAGCTACCCGATATTGACGAGCAACGGTCGCTCATCTACGACATCTACTGCAAAACCAGCGACGGGCAATACATTATTGTGGAAATGCAGAACCGCAGCCAACCGTTTTTCAAGGACCGCAGCTTGTACTACATTTCCAAGTCGGTCACCAAGCAAGCGCAGCGAGCCCACGAGTGGATGTATAAACTGAGTGCGGTTTACTTGATTGCGTTTCTGAATTTCGAGATTCCCGACATCTCGCGTGAATTTCGCACCGATGTTGGGCTGACCAACCTCAAGACGCACGAGCCATTCAGCGACAAGCTGCGGCTCATCTACTTGCAGTTGCCATTGTTTAACGATGACGAGGACAGCTGCGACACATTGTTCAAATGTTGGATTTATACGCTTAAAAACATGGAAATTCTTGACCGAATGCCATTCACTGCCCGCGATGCCGTGTTTCGCCAGCTGGAGAAGATTGCCGAGGTGCGTTCGCTCACAGAGCAAGAGCAGGTGCAATACGACGCCAGCCTGCGCAACTATCGTGACACCATAGCCGTGATGACTGGGCAGTATTTAGATGGCTTGAAAGAAGGACGAGAGGAAGGAATCAAGGCCGGACATGAGGAAGGCATCAAGGCCGGACGTGAGGAAGGCATCAAGGCCGGACGTGAGGAAGGCATCAAGGCCGGACGAGAGGAAGGAATCAAGGCCGGACGAGAGGAAGGAATCAAGGCCGGACGAGAGGAAGGAATCAAGGCCGGACGAGAGGAAGGAATCAAGGCCGGACGAGA
>JAFSYB010000096.1 GCA_017443765.1 Muribaculaceae bacterium
CCCGGCTGTTACACAGCCGGGCCGACACCACACATACGACGTCAACCCCACGCATCTTCGACTCGTGCGCCGTGTGGGTTCATTCACTTTGAGACCCGGCCTCACGTTGACCTTCGGCCTGCGCGTCACCGTGTCCATACTTTTGTCCTTATGTTCTTATGTCTATATTCCGCCATGCGCTCGCATTAACTATCTTTAACGGCCATTTCTGAAACTTTTCGGGGCAAGCGTGCGTCTATGGTATGAGTCTGGAGCATGCCACCCTTTTGAGGGGCTGCAACGGGGCACTTGATTTTTTCGACAAAAAAATCGATATTTTTTTTGCAGATTCTGAAATTGTGCCTACCTTTGCAGTGTACTATTATAGTAGTACACTAAGAATTAAGCAAATTCAAAACTCATTGCACTATGAAACCCATTAGTTATCAAACTATTAAGTATCACACTGGCTGGAGGGCGTTAATACTTTTGCTTGCCGCCACGGCATCGCTCACCATCGCGGCGCAGACCACCACCGAACAGCCCGACTCGCTCGACGACCTTGAGATGAGCGTGGAACTCAAAGACCTGGAAGTGTCGGCGCAGCGCCAGCTCATTAAGACCGAGGTGGACCGCGTGACCTATGACGTGCAGGCCGACGCCGAGAGCAAGACGCGCACCGTGATGGATATGCTGCGCAAGGTGCCGCTGGTCACCGTCGACGGCGAGGACAACATCCGCGTGAAGGGCAACACCAGTTTCCGCATCTACAGGAACGGACACCCCGACCCGGGCATCTCGCAGAACCCCAAGCAGGTGCTGAAGGCCATTCCCGCCAGCATGATCAAGCGCATCGAGGTCATCACCGAGCCCGGGGCGAAATATGACGCCGAGGGGGTGACCGCCATCCTCAACATCGTGATGAAGGATGCCAGCGGCATGAATGGTGCCACGGGCACAGTGAGCGCGGGCATCGACTCATACGGCAGCCCAAACGCCAACACCTACATCACCGCGCAGCACGGCAAGCTGGTCACCAGCCTCAACTACGGCTTTATGCACAATGGCCGCGAGAGTGCCAAGCAACGCCAGGACGTTGTGCAGGTTTACGGTGCCACCGGCGACACGCTGCACACCAGCGGTGACGGCGACGCCAGCGTGAACGTGCACTACGGCAACATCGACGCCAGCTACGAGGCCGACTCGCTCAACCTGCTCACCGCCTCGGTGGGCGGATACTACTACAACTACTGCGGCGACGGCGACGCGCTGACCACGATGACCGCCGCCGATGGCTCGCCCATTTACCGCTTTGGCATGCACACCCACGCCACCGGCAACCATTATTATAATGTGAACGGCCGGCTCGACTACCAGCACCGCACGCACCGCAACGGCGAGGCAATCACCGCGAGCTACATGCTCTCGAGCACGCTCAACAAGACTGGCACCGACATGAGCTACATCAACGGCTGGCAGTCGCCCATGGCCTATGATGGCACACGCCAGCGCGGCAACGAGCGCTTTTGGGAGCACACCTGGCAGCTCGACTGGACACGCCCGCTGACCGCAGAACACAAAATCGAGACGGGCCTGAAATACATCTACCGCAGCAACCGCAGCCACACCACGATGGAGTACAGCGGCACGGGCGTGGCGGTGCCCGACGTGGACTCGCGCTTCAAGCACCTCACACAGGTGGGTGCGGCCTACGCCAGCTACACCTACACCCACGGCCAGTGGACGGCACGCGCCGGGCTGCGCTACGAGTGGAGCCGCCTGCGGGCCAGCTACCCCGACGGCTCACAGCCCGCGTTCCATCGCAACCTTAGCGACTGGGTGCCCAGCGCAAGCGTGAACTACCAGTTCGACTTCGCACGAAGCCTGAAGTTTGCCTTTTCCACCAGCATCAACCGTCCGGGCATCAGCTACCTGAACCCCGCCGTGATCGAGAACCCCACCAGCATCCACTACGGCAACGCCCACCTGAGCAGCGCGCGCAACTACTCCACCAGCATCACCTATATGCAGATTGGCCCGCGGTTCACCTTTAACGTGGCACCGAACTTCTCGTGGAGCAACAACGAAATCACCGCGGTGCGCTGGCGCGAGGGCGGCATGGACATCGACACTTACCAGAACACGCTCACGCGCCGCCATGTGGGTGTCAACGCCTTCTTCCAGTGGCAGGTGGCGGCCAAGACCAGCATGATGTTCAACGGCGACCTGGGACACGACTACTACCGCAGCGATGCCCTGGACCTGACCAACAAGGGGCACTGGGCCTCGTTCTTCTACACCAACGTCACGCAGCAGCTGCCGTGGAAGCTGCGGCTGAGCGGCTTTGCCGGCAAGTGGGGCGGCGGCGCCGACGGGCTCTACGGCTACAACGGCGATGGCTGGTTCTACGGCCTGAGCCTGCAGCGCAGTTTCCTCAAGGAGGACCGCCTGACCATCAACTTGAGTGCGCAAAAGCCCTTCTCGCCACGCTACAGCGGCTTCACCAACCACACCACCCAGGGCGACTACACCGGCCAATCGCACTTCGAGTTCAGCCAGCGACGGTTCAACCTGAGCATCAGCTACCGCTTCGGCTCGCTCAAAACCCGCGTGAAGAAGACCGACAAGACTATCGAGAACGACGACGTGGTGGGAGGCAGCTCGGCCGGCGGGTCACAAGGCCAAAACAACGGGCAAGGCGGACAAGGAATGAAGTAGCTCGTGAGATGCAAGATGCGAGATCCGAGTTCACGGCCTCCACAACCCCATCAAATAGCGTGCCTTATCCCATGGGATAATTCCAAAACCGCAATGTGCAACGCGAACCCATTAGCCCCCCGAAAAAAGCATTCGAACCTATCGATGCCTTAGATCCATAAATAAACCAAGTCCCCAGGCCTTGTGCGCGACGCATCGGGCCTGGTGTTGTTTCTCGCCACGGCGCCAAACCGCCGCAGCACCAAGGGATGGTGCCGACTTGTGGGGAGCAGGCCAGTTGCTCGGGCGAGGGCGATAGCTTGTGTTTCACACACACATCACATTATTAATGGCACTTTTCAAGCACATTTTTTTCTATTGTCGAAAAGTATTTGTAATTTTGCAGCCTATTATGTACCCCAAATAAACAATTTAAACCAATATGAAAAAGTCATTACTCCTTCTGTTATCTGCCGCAGCCCTGACGGCTGGTGCACAGACGATGTTCACCGCCGGTGAACTCAACTACACCGTCACTGGTGCCAACACGGTGGAGGTGAGCGGCTTGGCCGACAAGACGGCCACAGTGCTCGACATTCCTGCCACGGTGGAGAACGACGGTTCCACCTACGATGTGACGGCCATCGGCGACCAGGCGTTCCGCTGGGCTGGTGTCAAGTCGGTCACACTGCCCGCCAGCATCGACACCATCAAGCATGGTGCCTTTAACGGCAGCGACCTGGTGTCGATCACCCTGAACGAGGGCCTGCGCTACATTGGCGACAACGCCTTTGCATGCAAGCAGTTAGTGACGGTCGACCTTCCCTCGACCGTCGAGGTTATCGACAACAGTGCCTTCTTTGCCGCCAGCAACCTGAGCCAGGTGAACTTTAACGAGGGTTTGAAGAAAATCGGCAAGAGTGCGTTCTACAACACCGCGCTCACGCGCGTACAGATTCCCGCCAGCGTCGACACGATTGGGGGCACGGCGTTCCTCTACTGCCGCAAGCTGGCCACCGTGACCATCGCCGAGGGCAACCTGCGCTACCTGGGCGACGGCGCCTTCAACGGCTGCACGCTGCTCGAGAGCATCCAGCTGCCCAGCACGCTGGAATACATCGGCATGGAGTGCTTCCTGGGCGATGTGGCGCTGGCCACGATGAATATCCCCGCCGGGGTCACCCACCTGGGCGAGAGCTTCATGGCCAGGACCGCCATCGCCAACATCAACCTGGACCCGGCCAACACCACCTACAAGCTTGTTGACGGCGTGCTCTACAACCAATGGGGCAACGTGCTCATGGCTGTGCCCATGAAGGGCAAGACGGCCATCGACATCCCCGCCGGCGTGCAAGCCATCTACGGCGGAGCGTTTTGGGGCAGCGAGGTGGCCACCGTCACCCTGCCCGATGGCCTGATGGACATCGAGGACTACGCCTTCTGCCAGAGTGCGCTGGCCGCCATCGAGTTCCCCGCCTCGCTGGTGTGGGTGGGTGAGCAGGCCTTTGCAGCCACACAGCTCACACACGTGGTCCTGCCCGAAAACTTCCCCTACATCAACGACGGTGAGTTTGCCGGCTGCACGCAACTGACGACCGTGCACATCCCATCGAGCGTCCTCGAGGTCTATCCCCACGCCTTCCAAAACTGCAGCAAGGCCACCTTCTACGCCCATGGCAGCAAGGCTCCGGTGATTATGGACTTCTACGACGACTGGGACCACCCCTTCTATGGCACCGGCGGCATCGTGTATGTGCCCAAGGGCGCCAAGGGTTCGTATCAGAGCGAGGCTTGGCAAGACGAGCTCACCATCAGGGAGACCGAGGTGGGCACGCTGCTGCCCGTGAGCACCACGCCGGACAACGGCGGCATACTCGCAGTCCAATACGACCAGGCCGCACCATCGTTCACTTTCACCTTCGACCAGCCCGTGGAGCTTATCGACGAGCACCCGCAGGCCTTTGTGCGCAAGAACAGCTTCGTTTCCACCACCGCCATGCTGCCCGAGCAGCCCTGGACGGCCACGCTGAGCGACGACGGCCTCACACTCACCATCTCGCGTGAAGCCTCCTACGAGGTGGAACCGGGAATCGACTACTACTTCACGCTGCCCGAGGCCGTGGTGAAAAACGAGGCCGGCGAGGTGAACGAGCACATCGTGATTGCCCATTCGTATGATTTTGCTACCACACCGCCAGTGCCCGGCGACGTGAACTTTGACGACCGCGCCGACATCGACGATGTGAACATCATCATCAACATCATCTTGGAGAAAGGCGAGTTCATGACCTTACAGTGGTATCCACTCGCCGACCAGGACAGCAACGGCACCGTGGACGTGGACGACCTGAACATCGTGATCAACGCCATTCTCGCCCAGTAAGCCTAAACTTCAACACCCTTTTTGGGATAGTCGATTAGCACTCGCTTAACCTCTATCCCCTTCCAAAAGGTGGGGGATAGAGGGTTTACACAAGACAATCGTTTTTTATTTACCATTTAAATTTTCAGCATTATGAAGAAATCATTACTTGCTTTGTTCGCGTTGGTGGCTGGCATGGCCACTGCGCAGGTGAACTACACCGCTGTCAGCCCCGAGGCTGAGACCGTCCTGCCCAAGGCATACGGAAACTATGCCATGATGTCGTTTGAGTTCACGTTTGACCAGCCCGTGACTGTGGGCGACCTGAGCGGCGTGAAGCTGTACGAGATGAGCGATGCCACGGCAGCCACCGAGATTGCCCCCGATGATGATTGGCGCTCGACGGTGAGCGGCAACAAGGTCACCATTTGGGGAGCCGACTACGACGGCTTCACCTGCACCTTCGAGACCAAGGACTGCGGCTACCAGCTCGTGATTCCCGCTGGCGTGTTCACCGCCAATGATGCCACCAACGAGGCTTACGTCATCAACTACTACGGCCAGAACGCCCCCGTTGTTGAGCCCGTGGCCTTGGAGCTGCTGAGCATCGAGCCCGCCGAGGAAACCGTGCTCGCCGCAACGACCAACTACCCGCAGTTCTCGTTCACCCTCACCTTCAACCAGGCCGTGGAGGCTAACACCCAGGGCGTGAAGCTGGTCAAGGAGAACCCCAACGGCACCGAGGTGGCTCCCAGCGATGAGTGGCGCGTGAACATGAGCAACGGCAACACCACCGTTCAGTTCTGGGGCGCCGACTACGACGGCTTTGTGGACTATTTCACCGCCGAGAACTGCAACTACTACTTCATCGTGCCCGCCGGCGCCATCAAGGTCGGCGATGCCGTGAACGAGCCCTTCGCATTCCTGTACTACGGCACCGAGGTGCCCACCGCCATCAGCGAGGTGAACGCCGCTGCCGTTGAGGTGGCCCGCTACAACGTAGGTGGCCAGCGCGTGAGCGCCAACACCAGCGGTGTGCAGATTGTGAAGATGAGCGACGGCTCCACCCTCAAGGTGGTTGTGAAGTAAGCCGACAGCGCACTTTTTGCTCCCGCACATGCCGGGAACAAGCCCACACACCGGGCAGGACAGGGAATCACTCCCACAGTCCTGCCCGGTGTTCGTGTTGCCGCCGACACGCTCCAAAAGGTCAAGTCACCGCCCCATAAGTGGCAAAAATATCGGCTTACGGGGCGATAAAACGCCCAAAAAGTTTGCACACTCGAATCATTCTCACTATTTTTGCAGTCGAAAATCATGGTGACTATGAACGAGATATTAATTGGACGCAAGTGGGAGCAGCAGCAACTGCAATGATGTCTTGATTCGGACAGGAGTGAGTTTGTGGTGATTTATGGCCGGCGACGGGTTGGCAAAACTTTCTTGGTGCGACAGTTCTTTAAAAACAATTTCACATTCAGCTACGTCGGCGCCCACCACTTCACCCAACGTGAACAACTTGCCAATTTCGCTATGGCAATAAAGGAGTATGGCAAAATGCCAATCACGCCAAAACTGAGCAACTGGATTGAAGCTTTTGAGGCACTCAAGGAGTTGATTAAAGCCATGGCTGACAAGGGCAGAATAATTCTCTTCTTTGACGAGATGCCGTGGATCGACAACACGCGCCTGGCGTTTGTAAAGGCTTTAGAAAACTTCTGGAACGGTTGGGTGGTTACCCGGAACGACATCGTGCTAATCGCCTGCGGTTCCTCCACATCATGGATGATGGACAAGTTGGTGATGAACAAAGGCGGATTGCATAACCGCATTACAGTAACCATCAACCTGCGCCCCTTTAATCTGCTTGAGACTGAACAATACTTGACACATCACGGTTTCGCATGGAATCGTCACACCATTGTGGAATGTTATATGATTTTGGGCGGTGTGCCTTTCTATTTGAGCAAACTTGACTGTCATGAACCCAGTCTGGCGAAAAACATCGACATCTTGTTCTTTGGTCCGAATGCCATTCTACGCAACGAGTTTGACGAACTTTACCAGGCTCTTTTTGCCCATGCCGACAAGTACATAACCATCGTCAGGGCACTTGCCAATCACCGAGAAGGTCTTACGGTCAAACAAATTGCCGGCCTGACGGGCATCACCGGGGGATGGTTGACGAGAATACTTGAGAACCTGTTGCGCAGTGAATTTGTCATCACCTTCACCCAATACGGAAATAAAAACCGCGACAAGATTTTCCGTTTATGCGATTTTCTCACTTTGTTTTGGCTCAAGTATGTGGAGAACGACAGTGGTAAAGACGTCAATTTCTGGTCACATTCGCTTCAGACCCCTTCGTTGGCTGCATGGCGAGGGGTCACCTTTGAGCTTGTGGTGTTATTGCACCTGCAACAAGTGAAAATCGCATTGGGAATCGACCGAATACTGAATAGTTCCAGTTCATGGAGAAGCAAGCAAAGCAGCGACAAGACTCAGATTGATTTGGTCATTGAGCGATCGGACAGAATCATCAATCTATGCGAGATCAAGTTTTGCGAGACACCATATATTATTACCAAAGAGTATGCCATGCGGCTTCGCACACGCATGGCGATATTCCAAAACGAGACAAAGAGTCGCAAATCATTGGTAAATACACTGATTACCACCTACGGATTGGTGCCGGGCGCACATGCTGCTGTCGCCCAGAGTGAGGTGGTCATGGACGACCTGTTTGTTGAGTAAGGGTGGCCGGCGGCAAGTCGCCGCGCTTATTTCTCAAAGAGGCTGCGGTAGATTTGGGTAATTCGGCCGTAGAAGGTGTCGTAGCCCAGATGCGAATCAAAGTCGATTTTGGCCTGGTGACCCAGCCGCTGGCGCATGTCGGGGTCGCTGATGAGGCTGCGCATGGCCGCCGCCAGCGCGTGCGGGTTGCCCGGGGTGATGAGCAATGCGTTTTTCCCGTCATCAACATATTCTGACTGCGCGCCGTTGTTGCTGCTGATGTGCGGCTTGCCCTGCATCATGTATTCGAGGTTGGCAATCCCTAAGGCTTCGGGCTCGATGGAAGGCAGCACGCCGAAGTCGCACTGGGCAATGAGGCCGGGTATGTTCTCCTGGAACCCGACGAGCGAGACATTTTGTGCGAGCTGCCGCGCCACAATCAGCCCCTTGAGCTGGCCGACATATTTGCGCTTACCCTCGCCGATGAGCGCCAGCCTGAAAGCGCGTCGGTCGAGCTGTGCGGCTGCCTCGACAAGCACATCGAGGCCCTTTTCGGGGCAAATGCGTCCGTGGTAGAGGATGAGCGCCTGTCCAGTTTCGACGTGCATGCGCTCGCGCAGGTTGATGGGCGGCGTGGCCAGCGGGTTGGGCATCACGCTGTCGTGCACCACGGTGGCGCAGGCCGGATCGAAACCGTGCGCCGAGTTCACCCACACATCGTGAGCCAGCTGCGACACGAACACATAATGGTCGATAGCCCTGTAGAGTTTTCGGTAGATGTAATTGCTCTTGGGCTTGGCAATGCCGTGGATGGTCATCACCACCCGCGTGTTCCGGTTCTCGCTCAGGCGCCGTGCCATCACGGCGGCAAAGGCATCGTGGAAGGTGTGCACGTGCACCACGTTGTGACCCTTGCGCAACAGCCGGGCAAAGCGCATGGGCGAATCGAGGTCGGTGATTCCCTTCAGGGGGAGAATGGAAATGGGCACCTCCAAGCGGCGAAAATGGGTGAGCACAGTATCATTCTTGCGACAAACCACTTCGACGTAAAAGTCGGGGTCGCCCTTCAGGCGCGAGGTGAGGCTGTAGGCATATTCCTCGGCACCCGTCCACGTCTTGTTAGACGCGATGTGAAAAACGTTAATCATCGGCTCTGGGAGCAAATAGAATTGTAGGGGTGAGGGCCCGACTATTGACAGCGGGTATCGAGGGGCGTGCCGGGATCAACGGGATTGCCCAATTCAAGAATTATGTTCACCACAATGTTCAGGTCGTCAACGTCAATCACCTGGTCGTGGTTGACGTCGCCGCGGGCGGTGGCCATCTTGTTGTAGAGCATCATGTTGAGCAAGGTGTTGATGTCCAGAACGTCCACACGGTTGTCCTTGTTCACATCGCCGTACCGGTAGTGCTCGGTGGTGAACACAAAGTCGTCGAGGTAGTCCATGTGCAGCTTAATCCACTGGGTCACATATTGCAGCTCGCTGTTGAGGTCGATGGGCTGCCTGAGCCAGGGGTCGGGGTTGAAGCGTTGGGCCTCGCGCTGCGCGGCTCCGCATTGGTTGAGGCGCTCAACGGCCTGGGTGAAGCGGTCAATGAGCGCATCGGTGTCGAGCACGCCCTCGCGCAGCTCGGCATAGCGCTCAAGCACACGAGCGTTGAAGTTGTCCACGTCAAGCTCTTTGAGCCGCAGCAGGAAACGGTGGTGGTTGACAAAATCGGCGAACACGCCGTGCCAGGGTTGCACACGCACGCTGTGCGGCGAGGTGTTGCGCCAGTCGTTGCCGAACGACGTGTCGAGGTCCCACACCCCAAGGGTGAGCTTAGGGTTCACCGTGCGGTCGTGACAGCCCCAGTAGATGTTCTTGCCCTGGTTGTCGAAAGCCAGCAGCGTTTCCAAAAAGATGTAGTAGTCAATAATCACGGGCACATCGAGCAGGTCGCCAATCTGGGCGGCAAAGTTGGCATCGCTGGCACGCCAGCTGAGCAACCCCAGGTTGTAGAGCGCGTCGTAGTTGGTGGGCGACACCTCGTCAAACTCGGGATACTTGGTCTCGAAATAGTTGTAGCGTTCGGTTCGTCCCGTGGGCTTGACCGGCGGCACCGAATCGAAGAGGGTGACCCGCGAACGGTCGCCGGCCTTCCACAGCTGCCCGTGAATCTCCAGGGTGGTTGTGTCGTATTTGGTCAGCTTCATCTGCTTGCGGTCGAGGGCCTCGCTCATGTTATAGATACCCCGGTAATCGCCACTGACAAAGGCCTCGACCATCTGTCCGCGCACGCCCGAGCGTGCGTTGGGCTCATCGGCCGAGTAGTAGGGCTTGGTGGCCATGTCGAGCCACAGGTCGGTGGCCACGCGGTTGCGTATGCGCAGCAAGTCGGCGGCCCCGCCATCGAGAATCCAGTTGTTGTCGTTGCGCAGGCCGAAGAGCTTCACATCCATCTTCTCATCGTTGTCGTCGACAAACTTGACATGGAAAGCACGCTTGACCACCGTTTCGTTGTTAATCAGGCTACCGCGGTAGCGCACCTTGGCCCGCGCCACCAGGTCGTCGGCATCGGGAAGCATCACGGTGAAAGGCACAATCACGTAGGTGGTTTTGTTGATTGTGGTGCCGTCAAAGGCCACAATGGGCAGCGTGGTGAACTGCAAGCCGGCGGTGCGGGTGGAGCCGTCGGCCATCTGCGCCAGCACGTCGAGGCGCTCTCCCGGCGCGAGCGAACGCAGCGCCACACTGTCGCCATCGCACGGCACGCCGTCGACGGTGAGCGCGACCACCGTGCTGTCGTGCGTGAACAGCACGCGGCGGGCCACGCCGTAGTCCACCTCGGCAACGGGACACAGCAGCAAGCCATGCTGCCAGTCGGCAGCCACGCGCTTGCCGTTCATCATGATTTGGCCAAAACAAGCAACGCCGGCAACCAACAAAAACAACAAGGCGGGTACTCTCTTATTCTTCATAGACACATTTTTTGCGTAAGGTAAATACAATTTGCAAAATTACCCTTTATATCTTGATTTTACAAACAAATTAAGTATTATTTTCAAAATATGGCTGCGCTAAAGCCGGTTCGCGCGCAAGCCGGGCATTGTGCCGCCACGCACTGCCCACTCGTGAGAAACCGACAACAGCACCACACATACACTAAAAAATTTGCACTATTTTATTTTTTTAAGTAATAATTTTTCGCATATTCAAAGAATATTCCATAATTTTGCAATTCTTATATTTGGGTGCAGTTCCCAAATGATCATTAACCAACACTTCAACGAACCATTAACCAGACTTGATTATGGCAGCAAAACTCGACATCCTCGACTACAAAATCCTGAAAATGTTATCCCTTAACGCACGCAAGCCCTACTTGGAGATTGCCCGTGCGTGCAACGTGAGCGGCGCAGCCATTCACCAGCGTATCCAAAAGTTGCAAAATATGGGCGTGATCAACGGCTCGATGACCCTGCTCAACCCTGCCATGGTGGGCTATGAGACGTGCGCCTTTGTGGGCTTGTTTGTGAGCGACCCATCGAAATTCGACGAAGTGATTGCCGGCCTCAAGGCCATTCCCGAAGTGGTGGAGGTTTATTTCACCACGGGCAAATACGATATGTTTGTCAAGCTGTATGCCCGTAACAACGAGCACCTGATGACTGCCGTGCTCGACAAGATGGTGCAGATGGGCATCGCCCGCAGCGAAACGCTCATCACCTTCAAGGAGGTGTTCAAGCGCCAGATTCCCATCCACTTCGAGGGCATCGACGACAACTTCGGCCTCGACGAGGAAACCGCAGCCGAGGAGTGAGCCAACCCTCATGCTGCCAACGAAAACCGCCCGAACAAAAGATTGGCGCTGCTTGACTGGGCAGCGAACCCGCGAAAAACCAGCCGAGCGGTGGCACGCTCACGGTGGTTACTCGCAAAAACTTTGATTAATCAACGATAACACTTTTATCAACCCAAAAATCACTTAACGTTATGAACGAGTTCAATCCCGCACAGCCGCCCACAATGGGACCGCGTCCGCAACTGGGCTTTATGGAAGCCGTGAAGATTTGTTTACAGGAAAAGTACTGCAACTTTGAGGGCCGCGCCCGCCGGTCGGAGTACTGGTGGTTCTATCTGTTCTATGTCATCGTGTTAACGATTGCAAGTTATATCGGAACTGCTTTTGGTGGTCTACAAGGAGCAAGAATTGCTCAAAGCATTGTCTGCCTGCCTTTGATTCTTCCCAGTTTGGGTGCTGGTGCCCGCCGCCTGCATGACATTGGCAAGAGCGGTTGGTGGCTACTCATCGGCCTGATTCCTATCGTGGGTGCCATCATCCTAATTGTGTGGGGATGTCAAGACAGCGACCCGCAGGAGAACGAGTACGGCCCGTCGCCCAAGTACCAGTGAGCCACATGCCGCCAGCAAACTCACAGCCTCCAGCACCACACTGGGGGCATTTTTTTGCGGATTTTGCCGCGAACTGTTGCGCAATCGAAACGGAATACCTATTTTTGCAACCCGAAAACCTCTTTGTATGGACGACGCATTAAGCAAGAAAGCAATTCAAACAACAATAACAACTTTCCAACAACAGTAACAACTTGTAATTTTTAGGGTTGTTTCAGGTTGTTATGGTTGCTTGATACATCCTTAATGATATAACAAACCACCTCCGAAATGTCGCGACACAGCACCATATTCGTCACCCTGCTGGCCCTGCTGGCCGCCACCATGGCTTGCCGACGTGGTGGCGGCGATGTGCCCGACGCGGCTCCCAGCGTCTATTACTGGCGCACCACGCTGCGGCTCGACAGCACCGAGCGCGATTTCCTGCTCCGGCACCACGTGACGAAGATGTACACCCGGTTCTTCGACGTGGTGTTGCGCGACAGCACGCCCAACCCCAACGCCACGCTGCAATTCCTCGACACAGTGCCCGCTGGCGTGGAGGTGATTCCCGTGGTGTTCATCTTGGAGAACTGCCTACGGCACGACCTCAATGACTATGCCCGGTTGCTCGTGGACCGCGTGGTGCAGATGTGCGAGACCAACGACCTGCCGGCACCGCGAGAGCTGCAAATCGACTGCGACTGGACCCGCCACTCGCAGGACGACTACTTCCGCTTCCTCGGCCTGGTGCGTTCGGCGGCGGCCGACCACCATTTGCGCCTGTCGGCCACCATCCGCCTGCACCAGCTGTCGATGCCCCCGCCGCCGGTGGACTACGGCGTGCTGATGGTCTACAACACCGGCGATGCCACACGCACCAACGGACACAACCCCATCCTCGACTACCGCGACGTGCAGCCCTATCTGCGCCATGTGGGCTCCTATTCGCTGCCGCTGTGCGCGGCCTACCCCACCTACGACTGGCAGCTGCTCTTCGGCCACGACGGCTTCAAAGCCCTGCTGCACCACGAGAACCTGGCCGACAGCACGCTCTATCACCCACTGCCCGGTGGACGCGAGTGGCTTGTGGTGGCCAGCCGCGACCTGCCCGAGCTCAGCGACGACGCCAGCACGGCCACCTGGGTCACCGTGGGCGACACCGTGCGCCGATGGCACGTGGCTCCAGCCGAAATCCTGCGCGTGAGCCGCGCGCTGCAAGAGCAGCGACCCGGCATCAACGCGCAAGTAATCACCTACGCACTCGACACCCGAAACATCAATCATTACACCATAACTGACTATGAAGCGATTTATCACCCTTAGCGCACTTGTGCTGGCAATGACTGGCCTCGCACTGGCCTGCGGCCCATGGGCGCGACCCATGTACTATGTGTTCAGTGCCTATAACCGGCAGCAGCTGGGCGACACGTTCATGCCCCGCTTGGAACGGTTCTGGATTGACTACACCGGCGACAATACCGCCGGATATGCCATGCAGAGCCTGGCCTACGTGGATATGGAGCACTTCGAGGAATCGACCAACTGCATTGTGCGCAAGGCTCTCGACAGCGGCGACAAGGAGATGGAGGATTACCTGCGCGTGCTGGTGGCCTATATGCAGCTCAGCAAAGACCTCGACGACGACAACTGGGCCTATCCCACCAAGGGGCAGCAGGCCAACCGCAACATGCGCATGCAGTACCTGCACGACCGCGCCAAGTCCTACAGCGGAACACGACTGCTGCCACAATACCGGCTGATGGCCATGCGCACCCTCATGGGCAAGGGCGACACCCAAGGCATCATCAACTACTGGAACAAGGCCGAGAGCGGGCTGAAACCCAGCGTGTACAAGGATTTGATGCGCAACATCTATGCCGGAGCGCTGCTGCGCACGGGAAAGAAAAAGGAGGCCTGCGACATCTATGCCGAGCAGGGCGACATGCTCTCGCTCAAGTGGATTATGCGCGACAACCGCGACCTGAACGGCATCCGCAGCGAGTACGACCGCGACCCCAACGCGCCCACACTGGTCTATTTGGTGCAGGACTTTGTGAACCGCGGCAACGCCACGCTGCGCGCACAGTATGAGTACGACTGGGACAACCCGGCCTACATCGCCGCCTCGCAACAGGAGATGCGCCAGTTCATCGCTTTCGCCACCCAGGTGGTGCGCGAGGGCAAGACCAGCGTGCCCGCCCTGTGGCAGAGCGCCGCCGGCCTCCTCACCTGCAACCTGGGCGACACCCAGCAGGGACTGGACATGCTCGACAAGGCCTTGAAGCTGCGCGGCACCCAGCGCATGCTCGACAATGCACGCGTGTGCCGATGGGTGGCCTCGGCAGCCAACGCCGACGGCAGCAAGAAATACCAAGACTATTTTCTCGACGAGCTCAAGTGGGTGCAAACCGTCGAGAAAAGGGAAATCGAGCAGTACAGCAACTACTACAACAACTACGGCTTTGCCTCGAACCACTACACCGAGGTGATGCAGAACATGATGTACGACATCATGCCTGTGAAGGCACGGCAGTGGGGCAACAGCAACCTGTCCACGGCCCTGCAAGGCTGGATGTACCAGCACGAGCGCCTGATTGCCGGCAACGACCTGGGCGAGGACTACTGGGTGAGCGGCGACTACCGGTGTGCCCTCGACTCGCTCACCTCGACCGAGATGGTGGCCTACCGCGACTACCTCACGGCAGGCAAGCGGGCCACCACAGCGCTTGAGCGTTACCTGAACACCGGCACCTCGCCCAACATGACGACCGACTATTTCAACGACCGCATCGGCACCAAACTCATTCGCGAGGGGGAGTTCGAGGCCGCCATACCCTATTTGGAGAAAGTGCCCGTGAGCTACTACGGCACCCTGGCCATCTCCTACTATATGGCCAGGCGCGATATGGAGCAGCACCGCTGGTTCAAGCACCAGGTGGTGTGCCACGGCGAGTGGTGGGGCGAGTGCGGCGAGGAACGCACGCCGGTGAACACAAACCAAAAACTCGACTTCTGCCACAAGGCGCTCTCCTATCAGCATGTGATTGCGCATCCTGCCGGTGCGGGCATCACCGCCGTCGAGGCTCGCTATCTGCTCGCCTCGCTGCTCTACCAGGCCAGCTACAAGGGCGAGTGCTGGTACATCAGCCGCTACGGGCAGAGCTGGGGCGACGAATGCTGCTATCGGAACGAGAAAGACTTCGTGGCCTGGGCTGCCCAGCTGCTCGACGAGGCCGCCACAATGCCCAACAACGACTTCGCGCTGCGCCAGGACATCCTCTACGCCCGTGCATATGTGCCCAGCGGAACACGCTACATCACCCGTACCTGGGATGCCGACTACAACCTGCACGAGACGAAGAACACCTACAGCCGCGAGTACTCCACGATGAACGACCTGGCCAATTTCTACCGCACCAACAGTCGCCAGTCGGCAAGCTACATCACTCGATGCGACATCCTCAAGCAGTTCATCCGCGGCAACTACACCGGCCAGTGGGGCGACTGAGCGGCGAAGTGCAACAAAGGCTACGGATTGAGCGTCACGCTTTTTTGCGCTTTGCTGTGGCGCGTGTGTTACGGCGCGGGGAGTGGCTCCCCGCGCCAGTCATGGTGTCGGGTTTTGGGGTTTGTGAAGTGGTGGGGGCGACAATGGATGCTTCACTAAATGTGCCCCCTCATAAGGGTGTTTGAGACAATCTTTTTAAAGGTGGGTTCAATAAATTTAACCCATACATTTCATTTTTTCAATTTATCGAACTCCACCTTGATAAACGCTGAATTGGCAAAGCTGCGAGTGCCAAGCGCTGCCGCATGGGGCAATGGCAGCTTGTGAGTGAGAACGCGCTCAGGCGGTGATGGCTGCCGGCAGGTTCACCAGGTCGTCGGGCAGGTCGATGCGGTAAGGCTCGCCCCGGGTGCCGGTAATCACATAGCGGTCGAGCAGGCACTTGTCGACCAGCAGGCCCGAAAAGCATTTCTTGATTTTCGAGATATACTCCTTGAGGGTGTTGGCCATGGGGTCGCACAGGTTGTCGATGGTGGCGGTTGCGCGGCGTTCGTCGCGACCGGGCATCACCAGCGCATATATCCCCTCCAGCTCGGCGCGGTAGTTAGCAAACTCCTTAAGCACAATGCCATCGCGGCGGTGACACAGGAACAAGATGTAGATGGCACGGCACAGGGCCGGCATCTTCACCCGCGCCTCGTCGTAGCCGGGCAGCACAATCTCCAGGTCGCCGTTCACAGTGAGCGGACTCAGGTTGTCGCGCCCGAAAATGAACTTGCCCTGGATTATCTCCTCGATCAGGTGCGTAGGGTCTTGGTGGCAGGTAATCACATAGTGCAGCACTGCCCGCCTGAGCTCGTCGAAAGCACGCTGCCGGTCGGCCTCGATGCTTTGCACTTCCCGCTCCTCCTGCTCGGTGAGGGAATCGCGATCCTCAAAGCCCTCACAGACATCATCCCAGTTTTCCCACACGAAGTCGTCGCTCTCGCGAGAACTCTTGACTATGTTATTCTTGATTTGCGGTGCCTCGCTTTCCGGCAGCATATTGAACTCGCATTGCTTCTCGTCAAAGATTATCGGGGAGTTTCCCGGCTCGTCACCGCAAGCAATGCTTTTACATACGCTTTGGCTCTCAGTGCCGAAATCCCAATAGTCCTCGTCCCAATCGAAAGTGATGGTGCGGTCGCCGCTGTCGGTGGCGGCCACATCGGTGAGGACGTGGGCAAAAGTAGCCAAAGCGACTATCGACTTAAAGGTGAACCTGTTGAGGGCATCGCGCAACTCCAAGCGCACTACGGCCTCACGACCCATATTGCCTATGTTGAAGCGTCGGGCCACCAGCTGCGGAACCTGCACCTGGGCATCATTAACTGCCTTCAATTCCATGCCTTTAAGGTCGCGTCCCACCGGATCACCCCACAGCAAGTCATGGAGTGACTGCATTATAGTGCCAGACAAACCATTGGAAATCAAATAGATAGTGCCATATTGCAGGTCAGAGGTATTCATAACGTTGAGCGGTTTAGAATGGTGTTGAAGAAGGGGTCAGGACGTATCGCGGCACGCGCATCCTGTGTGGGCGAAGCACATCCTGATCATTTTCTGCAAAAATCATGCCACGCGTTGTCACTTTTCATCATCATCGTTGAAATAGTTCGCACTCTCTTCGCGCATGGCGGCCGAACGGTCATCCTCGCTGAGGGTTTCGTTGCACAGTATACTGGCCATCTTTTTTGTCCAGCTCATTCTGGAGCCGCGCTCGCGCGCAAACATGGCTTGAGTGCCGAAATCCGTTTTCTCGAAAGTCAGTGCGTTGTTAATCGACAGTTGCGTGGCCACGGCCTCCACGTCGTGGTCAGCGCCGATGTAGGCAATCATCCAGCCCTGGTTGCGGCAGTCGTCGATGAGTTTCTTCACAGCCTGGCCGGTGAACTCTTTCGAGGCGTTCTCGTAGCCGTCGGTGATGATGGTCAGTGCCACGGCGCATTTCTCCCCCTTGGTGACTTGGCGCAGGCGCGTCACCGTGGTGCCCACGGCATCGTAGAGCGGCGTCATGCAGCACGGGCGGTAGTCGCGCTCGCTGATGTCCTTCACCTCGGCAATGGGCTGGTTCTCGCATATCATGCGCGTCTCGCAGCCGCAAAAGGCCACCAGCGTCACCAGGTTGTCCTGCCCGGGGTCGCGCAGCTGGCTGCTGCGGATGGCTCCAAGCGTCTCGTTCACGCCATCGATGGCCTGACGGGCTATGCTCGACATCGATCCGCTCTTGTCCAGTACAATCACGTTGTAGATTCGCGCTTTCTTGCTTGTTTCCATAGTTTTGTTTTGACTTTTGGGATTAGTGTTTCGATTTGTTTTACACCGCAAAATTACAACCATTAAAAAACAACGCGCCATTTCTGCAACCTTGCAGTTTTGCAAAACTTGCATCCCCCCCACCCTTTCCTATACTTAAAGATGTGCTTGCAACTCGGCAGGGGTTGACGCCATCTACAGCTCTTCTTGCTATCATTTTCAGCTAAAAATCAACAAATATTTGGCAGATAGGCGTTGAATGAGTAATTTTGCAATTCAATTCATTCACAACATATAGAGCATAACCGCATGAAACTCAAACTTGCAATGTTGTTACTGTGCTGGTTGCCGCTTGTGGTGACCGCGCAGTCGATCCGAATCCAAGGCACCGTGGTTGACGACACCGATGGCACGCCATTGCCAGGTGTAACAGTAACCCTTGAGGGTTCCGGACAAACCACCGCCACCGACTACGACGGCCAGTATGAAATCATCGCCAACGGCAAGGGCACGCTGGTGTTCACCTTTGTGGGAATGACCACCGAGCGTCGCACGTTCACCGGCTCCACCACCATCAATGTGCGCATGACCGAGGATACCCAGGTGCTCGACGAGCTGGTGGTGGTGGGCTACGGCACCATGCGCAAGAGCGACCTCACCGGCTCGGTGGCCTCGATTGGGGCCGACAAGCTCAAGAAGACGCCTGCCGCCAACCTCGACCAAGCCCTGCAGGGCCGTGCCGCCGGTGTGACGGTGAACGCCAACAGCGGCCAGCCGGGAGCCGGCGCGCAGGTGCGCATTCGCGGTATTGGCACGGTGAACAATGCCGACCCGGTCTATGTGGTCGATGGCGTGATTTGCAACGACATCAACTTCCTCAGCCCGGCCGACATCGCCAGCACCGAAATCCTCAAGGACGCTTCGGCAACCGCCATCTACGGCAGCCGGGGTGCCAACGGCGTGGTGCTCGTCACCACCAAGAAAGGCGACACCGGCCAGAGCCACATCAGCTTCGATATGTATGTGGGTGTGCAAAACCGCTGGAAGAAACTCGACCTGATGGACCGCGACGAATTTGTGAACACCTATCTGGCCCTCAACGGCCGCGCCGCCGAAATCAAGCGCTTCGAGGAGAAAGGCTTCAACGAGTGGCTGCAGCAGTACAAGCTCGGCACAGACCAGCACTTTGCCGTGGCGCAAACCGAGCGCTACCCCGACGGCCTCGACTACTCGGCCATCAACACCGACTGGCAGGACGAGGTGTTTGCCCGCAACGCAGTCATTCAGAACTACCACCTGAGCATCGACGGCGGAACCGACAAGGCCAACTACTCGTTCAGCGGCAGCTGGTTTGACCAGGACGGCATCATTCGCAGCAGCGACTTCAAACGCCTCACACTCAGGGCAAACACCTCGTTCAAGGTCAAGCCGTGGTTCAAAATCGGCGAGAACCTGAGCTACGTTTACAGCTGGGGTCGCAGCACCAGTGCCGATGAGGCCAATGCCGACAGCAACCTGCTCTCGCAGGCCATCTCGATGGCCCCCTGGGACCCCACCTACTACCCCGCCGGAGCCATCAACAACAAGGGCGTGGACATGGGCGGCAAGATTGGCGTGCCCAGCAACAACAAGAACGTCTACAGCCCCATGAGCAGCATCAACGTGAGCCACCCACGCAACGTCTACAGCCGCTGGATTGGCGACATCTACGCCGAAATCACCCCATGGGAGTGGCTCACCTACCGCGCCGACGTGAGCTACGACGATGTGACCTACAACCACCGACTGTTCAAGGACCGATATGAAGTGTCGTCGTACGACCAGGCCGACAAGAACTACCTGGAACGCAGCTTGGCGCACTACACCACATTAGTGTGGGAGAACACGCTCACCTTCACCAAGCAACTCAACGCCGACCACTACCTCAACGCCATGGTGGGCCAGACCACCGAAGAGTTCAACTGGTACCAAATCAGCGGCTCGGGCAACGTGATCAACAACCCCGTGCCCCGCAACTGGTTCCTGGGGCAAACCACCGAGACCAACCCCGCCGGCGACAGCGTGGACCGCACCCGACGAATGTCGTGGCTGGGACGTGTGCACTACACCTTTAAAGACCGCTACATGGCCACCTTTAACTTCCGCGCCGACGGCAGCAACAAGTTCCCCGAGAACACCTGGGGCTACTTCCCCTCGCTGGCGCTGGCCTGGCGCATGAGCGAGGAACCCTGGCTCAAGCGCGTGGAATGGCTCGACAACCTCAAGCTGCGTGCCGGCTGGGGACGCATTGGCAACGACAAAATCGGCAACAACGCCTTTGTGACCACCATCTTCAACACCGGCCCCACCTTTGTGGGCTACTCGCTGGGCGGCGACCCCGACACGCCCGGAGCCACCGTGCTCATCTACCCCAACCAGGGCGGCTTGTGGGAGAAAACCGAGACGTGGAACCTGGGCATCGACGCCAGCGTGCTGCGCGGACGCCTCACCGCCACATTCGAGCTCTTCCAGCGCGACACCAAGGACATGATTGTGAGCAAGATGATGCCGGCACAAATGGGCCAGCGCTACAATCCGCAAATCAACGCCGCCACGGTGCGCAACCGGGGTATCGAGCTCACCCTGGGGCACCAGAACACCCTGGGCGACTTCCACTATGCCATCGACGGCAACGTGTCGATGATTGAGAACAAACTCACGCACCTCAACGGCGGCACCCCCTTCTGGGTCGATGGTGTGCGCTACAGCGACGAGGGACTGGGACTGTTCACCTTCTGGGGATATGACTACATGGGCGTGTTCAACACGCAGGAAGAGGCCGATGCCCACTGGCACGGCTACGCCGCTGCCGGCGAGGTGAACCCGTTCCACGCCGGCGATGCCATCTACGCCGATCTCGATGGCGACGGACGCCTCACCGACGACGGCGACCGCAAGGACATCGGCAACCCCTTCCCCTGGCTAAGCTACGGCCTGAACCTGGCGTGCGACTGGCGAGGCTTCGATTTATCGCTGTTCTTCCAGGGCGTGGCCGGCAACGAGATTTACAACATGATGCGCGTGCGCACCGAGTATAATGGCACCTCGAGCCAGCTCAGCACCGCCATGCGCGATGTGTGGACGCAGGCCAAGGCCAACGAGGGCATCTACGGAACCATTCCCAACCCCAACGGCAACACCTACAACCGCTCCACCAGCAGCCGCTTTGTGGAGAAAGGCGACTACCTGCGCTTGAAGAACGTACAGCTGGGCTACACGCTGCCCAACAGCGTGGCACGCCGCATGGGCATGAGCAAGTGCCGCCTGTATGTGAGCGCGAGCAACCTCCTCACCTTCACCGGCTACAAGGGCTACGACCCCGAGGTGGCCGGCGGTGTGGACTGGGGCAACTACCCACAATCGAGAACCTATATGTTCGGCTTGAACCTATCGTTTTAATCGAGAATCTATAGAACCTCTAAAAACCACAAAATAAAAATAGACATGAGAAAGTCAGCAATCCATATCCTGCCCTTGGTGTTGGCTGTTGTGCTCGGCAGCTGCAACGACTGGCTCACCGAGGACGCACCCGGCTCCAACAAAATCGAGGACTACTTCGTGAGCTCGGCCACGGCCATCGAGGTGGTGAACGCCACCTACGCCCCGCTGGGGTGGGAATACGGCACCAGCACCACCTACTACAGCGAGTGGTTCATTGGCGACATCGTGAGCGACGACGCCCTCAAGGGCGGGCAGGGCGCCACCGACATGGGAAACGCCTACGACATGGAGAACTTCAAGACCAACCCCGACAACCGGCTGCTGCTGGGCTTCTACAACGCGCAGTGGCAGGGCATACAGCGCTGCAACCTGGCACTGGAGCAGGTGGGGAAAATGGAAGTGGGCATTGACGCGCAGTTCACCCAGGAGCTAAAGGACCGCCTGATGGCCGAGGCCACCTTTATGCGGGCCTACTACTATTTCCGTCTGGTGCGCGTGTTTGGAGGTATGCCCCTCATCGACTACGTGGTGGACAGCAGCAACAAGTTCAACTTTGCCCGCGCCTCACAGCTCGACACCTACGCGTTCATTATCAAAGACTTGGAGGCTGCCGTGAACGCCCTGCCGCTCAAGTCGAAGTATGCCGCTGCCGACATGGGCCGTGCCACACGCGGCACCGCACAGGCCATGCTGCTCAAGGCCAACCTCTACCTGGCCGGCTTCCAGGCACAGCAGGGCGTGGATGCCACAGCGGCCTACCAGGCCGCCAAGCACTGGGGCGACGAACTGATGGCCACGGGCGAATACGACCTGGTGCCGCAGTATTTCGACAACTTCACGCTGACCGGCGAGAACGGCAAGGAGAGCATCTTCGAGATTCAATATGTGGAGGATCCGCGCAGCGACTACGGCGAGGGCGAGGGTTTCAGCCGCGGCACATTCACGCTGATTATGCAGCGTCCACGCGCCGGATTCAACGACAGCGAAACCGGCTGGGGCTTCGACCGACCCACGCAGAACCTCTACGACGAATATGAGGCCGGCGACCCGCGACGCGACGCCACTATCATGCAGCAGACCGAGGGCGAAATCGACGAAACCACGGTTTATATGGGCAACAACTACTACAACCGCAAGTACGCGCAGACCACCGACGGAGCCGGCGGCGGGTGGTACCACCTCACGCACCACTCACGCGGCCCGCTCAACTACCGCCTGATTCGCTACAGCGACGCCCTGCTGATGTATGCCGAGGCGTGCTGCGAGCTGGGCGACCTGGCCGGTGCCACCACCGCTCTCAACCGCGTGCGCGCACGCGTGGGGCTGGCAGCGTTCCCCTACACGGCAACCATTCAGGGCCAGAGCGTGACCTTCAGCAGCAGCCAGGCCGACCTGCGCCTTGCCATCCGCCACGAGAGGCGCGTGGAGCTCGCCATGGAAGGACACCGCTGGTTCGACCTCTGCCGCTGGGGTATCGCCAAGGAAACCATGGACGCCTACATCGCCACCGAAAGCGACGAAGCACGCGCCGAGTACGGCGTGTTCCAAAAGGGCAAGCACGAGCTCATGCCCATCCCCAGCGAAGACCGCCAACTCGCCAACGGCACCCTGGAGCAGAACCCGGGGTACTGACGGCGGTGCCGCGCTTGGGCAACTCCAATGCGCACGGCGAAACAGTTTTTTGAGAGAACAACCATATATATATTCCCTTAGCAAAGAAAAAACGTCAGCGGCAGCAAGGCCGCGTTGGGCAGCCCGAACGGCATCCGTGTGTTTTTTGACCTGTTTTATTTGTAGTCCACCGCGACGGCGGCCCCACACAACATCCTTGCAGCCAAGATGTTTATTAATAACCTTTTAAATTAATAGACAAATGAAAAAATTCTTTACATTTGCAGCGATTCTGCTCGCTGGTGTCAACTTGGCCAACGCCCAGTTCATCACCAAGGCGCTCGACGAGAACGACGAGCCCACCTTCGACTGGACCAAGACCGCCAAGTTCATTCCCATCGCCATCAGCGAGAGCGTGGGCGAGGCTATGCCCGCCGAAGATGTGGTGTTTGACGCCACCGTCGACGACAACCGCAACTTCCTCTATGTGTGGGATGAGACCTACGCCGGTGTGGACCAGGATGGCAGCCTCAACTCCTTTGGCCAGCCCGAGGACCACATCGCCATGGATGTGACCACGTTTGGCTGGAGCGGCTGCGGCTTCTGCTCGGTGAACGAGGCTCAGGACTGGACTGTGCTCGACGACTCATGGGTGTTCCACTTCGCCATCAAGAGCATCGACAACGCCGGCCATCAGATTTCGATTGGCGAGAACAACAGCTTCACCATCGGCTCGGCCGAGGTGAACGGCTCGAAAGTGCTGGGCGACTTCCCGCGCGACGGCGAGTGGTACTACGTCGACATCCCCTACAGCGTTATCCGCCAGCTCTTCGCCGGCGAGCCTTGGGGCGATACCCCCGAAGCCTATCTCGGCAACTACCTGAAAGTGCTCTCCGGCGGTGTGCAGGGGACTCAGCTTCGCCTCGACAACATCTTCTGGTACAAGGACAACACCCTCGTCGTGGACGAACCAATCGATGATGTGTACATCTTGGGCGAAATCGATGATTACAGCTGGTCGCCCAATGATGGCCTCCACCTCACCGAGATGGAAGAGGGTGTTTATGTGGGCAACTTCTTCACCGATGGCCGCAACGACGGTTACAACTTTTTCAGCTTCACTTCCAAGATTACTCCCGTTGCCGATGGTTGGGACGACATCGCTCCCTATCGTTTTGGCGCTGTGAGCGAGGGTGACTTCTGGGTGACCGAAGAATTCTACGGACAACCGCTGGCCCTTACCCAGACCAATTACCAGGCTTTCCGTCTGCCTTACGGCTACTGGGACATCAAGGTCGACATCAACAAAATGGAAGTTGTAATCAACAAGCTTCCCGAACCCATGCCCGAAATCTACATCCTGGGCGAGGTGAACGGCAACAACTGGGCTCCCAACGTGGGTGTGCTCATGGACACTGAGGACGGTGTCGTTTACACTGCCGAGATTGCGTGCGACGGCCGCAACGATGGTTACAACTTCTTCAGCTTCACCAAGCACCTGGGCGAGGACGAGAGCAACTGGGACGCCATCGCCGACTACCGCTTCGGCGCTGTGAGCGAAGGCGACTTCTGGGTGACTCCCGAGCAGCTCGGACAGCCCATCTCGCTCACCGGCGAGAATGGCCAGTCGCTGAAGATTGCCGCCGGCAATTACGGCCTGAAGCTGAACATGGCCGAGCTCACGCTGGTCATCACGAGCAATGGCATCGCGGGCGACCTCAACAATGACAGCGTGGTCGACGTTGATGACCTGAACCTCATCATCAACATGATGCTTGGCAAGGTTGAGAAGGACAATATTGCCGACCTCAACAAGGACGGTGCCATCGATGTCGGTGACCTGAACATCGTCATCAACATCATGCTCGGCAAGAACTGATTTTTTAATTCCTTATTATCGGTTTTCAGCATCATCATGGTGCTGAAAACCGATAATTGATTACCGATTATGAAAAAAACATTCATCCTTATAGCTGTTGTGCTGGTGGCATTGTCGGTGCTGGCGCAGCCGGCACGCAGCCACAAGCGCGGCGTGAGCGAGAACTCGTTCACCTACCCCGCCGAGATTCATGCCCTGTCGCCCGGCGTGAGCTGGTTCTACAACTGGGGAGCCACCCCCAACCGGCAAGTGGCCGATGTGGTGGGGCCGGGCACCGAGATGGAGTATGTGCCCATGACCTGGAGCGCCAACTTCAACGAGCAGTCGCTGCGCACTTACCTCACCGAGCACCCGGGCGTGCGCTTCCTGCTGGGTTACAACGAGCCCAACTTCAGCGCGCAGGCCAACATGACGCCCGACAGCGCGGCGCGCCTGTGGCCCGTGGTGGAGCAGATTGCCCGCGACCACAACCTGCTGCTGGTGGCCCCGGCGCTCAACTACAGCGGGGAGACCCTGGCCGACGGCAGGGTTTACCAACCCGAAGAGTGGATGGATGCCTTCCTGGCCGCCTATCCCGAGGCGCACTTCGATTTCCTGGCCCTGCACTGCTACATGAACGACCACAAGGCTCAGCGCACCTTTGTGGAGAACTTTGCCAAGAAATACGGCAAGCAAGTGTGGCTCACCGAGTTCTGCGCCTGGGAAGGAAACGTCGACAGCACTTACCAAAAGCGGCAGATGGTGCGCAAAATCCAAGACCTTGAGCTTAGCCCCTACGTCTATCGCTACGCCTGGTTCAAGGCACGCGGCACGGCCACATCGCCCTACTACCGGCTCATTATCCCACCCAATGTGCGCACCGGACTGCCCGCACCGGGTACGCTCTCCGATGCCGGCATCATCTACACCTATATGTCGGCCTTCGACACCACCTACTACTACACCCCGGGCGAGATGATTGCCGCCAAGGATTTCATTTTCAGCTCCGATGGCGTGGACGTGGAGGTGAGCACCGACACCGATAGCCCGCAACGGCTACAAGTGGGCAAGTTTGACGTCTATGCGCAGGTCGACTACCTTGTCAACATCCCGGCCAAGGGCAACTACACGCTCGAGCTGCGACTGGCCAGCCGAAAGTTCATCTACGACCCCAAAATCCGGGTCGAAATCGACGGCACGTCGGTCACCGAGCAGGTGCTGCCCTCAACCGGCACCGACGACAACACCTGGGCCACGCAACAGCTCACCCACCTGGCACTGCCCGCCGGCCGTCACACACTCACCCTCAAGAGCCGGCAAAGCACCACCTGCAAGCTCGGCTGGCTGCGCCTGGTGCCCGAGGATGCCGTCACCGGCGACCTCAACGGAGATGGCATCGTGGATGTGGACGACCTGAACATCGTCATCAACATCATCATCAAAAAAGACCAAGAATCAGGGAACGAGAGCCAAGCCGACCTCAACGGCGACGGCATGGTGGACGTTGATGACCTGAACCACATCATCAACATCATCATCGGCAAGGCTTGAGGCACTGGCTCACTTTACCGCAGGCGCCTCTTGCGTGGTATCGTGATTCCTCGCGGGGGTGATGAGGTCTTTCACCACCTCGCTGCCCAGAAGCAGCCCGGCTGCCGCGGGCACCCAGGCATTGCTGGCTGGCACACGCGCGTCGCCCTCCAGTGTTTCGCAGGGCGGCTCGGGGCTGTAAACGCACTTGAAATGGTTGATGCCCTCGCGGCGAAGCCGCTTGCGAAGCACCTTGGCCAGCGGATCCATCATGGTCTTGGTGATGTCGGCCACGCGCAGTGCGGTGGCATCGAGCTTGCGCGCCGCCCCCATGCAGCAGATGATGGGCACACCCAGGCGCGTGCAGCGCCTGACCAGCTCCATCTTGGCCGCCACCGTGTCGATGCAGTCGGCCACGTAGTCGAATTGCGACAGGTCGATGGCATCGGCATTGGCCGCTAAGTAGAACATCTTGTGCACGGTCACGCGGCACGCGGGGTTGATGGCCAGGACGCGCTCGCGCACCAGCTCCACCTTGTCGCGCCCAACGTTGGTTGACAGCGCGATGATTTGCCGGTTCACGTTGGTGGGGTCCACCTGGTCGTTGTCAATCACATCGATGGCCCCCACGCCGCTGCGGGCAAGCACCTCCACGGCGTAGCCACCCACGCCACCCACGCCGAACACCGCCACGCGGCTCGCCGCCAAACGCTCCATCGCGGCACTGCCAAGCAGCATCTGCGTGCGGGTAAAGATTTCGTTATTCATCATTATTTCCTTTTTTGATTTCGGATTCCTCACCCTTTCTCACGTGCCAAATCTCGAGGCTGTTGATGGCGTTCTGCCACAAGATGTAGCAGCCCGGCCCCACCGAGCACAGCGGGTTCAGGTAGGTGTAGGCAATCCACACGGCAAAGGCCGTGTTCTTCTGTCCCAGACCCTGGCCACTCTCGATAGTGGCACCGAAGTAGTGCCCCACCCAGCGGCCCAGCGCAAACTGCACCAGGCACAGCACCAGCGAGATGACGGCAATGGTGAGCACAAAGCCCACGGTGGTGTCGGCATGGGCGATGTATTTCACCGTCGAGCCGGTGACGATGCTCAGCGAGATGCCCCACATATAGAACGAGAGGTCGTTGATGCCCACAATCCAGGCGTGCAGCCGGTGCAGGAACCGCTTCACCGCGTAGGCCGCCACCATGGGCACCAGCAGCACCAGGCACACCTTCCACAAAATGGTCAGGAATGCCGCCACAAACGCGATGTCCACGCCACGGTCAATCATGGGGAACACCAGCGGCACAAGCAGCGCGGTCACAAAGTTGGAGACAAACGTGTAGGAGGTCATGGCCTCGAGGTTGCCGCCCAGCTTGGCCGTGACCACGGCGGCTGCCGCAGCGCCAGGCGCGATGATGCAGGTGAGGATGCCCTCCATGAGCACCAGGTCGCGACCGGCCATGCCCATCGACAGAATCAGCCCGGCCACCAGCGACACCAGCAGCACTTGCAGCAGGGTAATCCACCAGTGCCACGCCGTGGGGCGCATCTTGTGAAACTCCACCTTGCAGAACGTGGTGAACAGAATCATGCCCATGAAAAAGGGGAAGATGGCATCGAAAATGGGGTCGAAAAAACGCGCCGCCGCGTCAAGCGCCGGCACGCTGGCAAATATCAGGTACAGCACCGTGCCCGTGACAATGGCACTGGGAAGCGTCCAGTTTTTCAGAAAGGTGATGAGGGATTTCATAGCTTGCTGTGTGAGGAGTTCACCAATAGTGCGATGCGCTGCTTGACCCGTGAGGCCAGGGCATCGTAGAGCAGGGGCAGGGCCAGCCCCGCGAGCATATACAGCGGAAAAAGCCGCGTGGGGGGGAAGTTGGCCACTTGGCTGGCATCGCGCAACCCCCATTGTGCCAGCACCCACGAAAGCAGGCGCATGGCGGTGATGTGCAGCGTGAGGATGATGAGCGTGCGGTTGCCAATGTAGCACAGCAGGCGGCTCAGGCGCGGCCACCCCTTGACGATGTGCCACGCCACAGCGGCAAACACCCAGCAGCCCAGCAGCACCACCAAAAAGAAGATGGGCGTGGTGGCGGGGTGGATGTCGTTGACGTGCCCCGGCACCACCAGCGAGGCGGCCCACACCGTGGCGGCCAGGACGCCAATCACCGCCCAGCCGTGCGGCAGCTCGCGCCCGCGCACCCAATAGCCAAACGTGTAGAACGCCGTCAGCAGGAACGTGGCGGCGCGCACCCGCAGGTGCCACCCCGTGACCGCCAGCACCATCGCCACCGCCACAAAGGCGGCGCACCACGCCAGCGGCGCACGGCGCACCAGCGGCGACAGCACGGCAAAGATGATGGTGGTGAAAAACAGCTCGGTGACGAACCAGTAGCCTCCCAGCAGCTCATCGGGCGTGTGCATCACCGCGATGTGCGGCAGCGCACTGGCCATGCTGCGCCAGGTGTAGGACACCTCGCCGGGGTGATAAAAGCCCAAATGCAGCAGCGCGTTGTGCAGCAACAAAAACACCAGCGACCATTTCACAAACGGCCAGTAGAGCGAGCGCACGCGGCGCCGGGCAAACTCCATGCGGTGCTCCAGGTAATAGTCCCTGAAGCAGTAGCCGCTTGCCAGGGCAAACATGGGCATGCGCAGCATCGACAGCGTGTGCGACAGCGCAGGCACGTTAGTGTGCCCGTACAGCAGCAAGATGATGGCCAGGGCTTTCACCACCGACACATGGTCGTTCAGCCCACGCTGGTTCTTGGTCAGCAGCATGGCTCACGCTCAGGCCTCACAGGTTCTTCTGGGCCTTGGCGATTTTCTCGTTGCTCTTGGTGATTTTTTCGTTGAGCTTCGTCACCTTGTTCTCGGCCTTGAGCTTCTTGGCTGGGTCGGTGATGGTGGGCAGCTCTGCCTCCAACTTGGCGATTTCGCGACGGTACTTCTCGATGTTCTTGTTCTCGTTCTCGACTGTCTTGTGGGCGTTCTCGCGCTTCTGGGCCTCTTTCTGTTTGCGCTTGGCCTCCTTCTGCTGCTTCTTGGCTTCCTTCTCGGCTTGTTTAGCCTCCTTCTCGGCTTGCTTGGCTTTCTTTTGGGCCTCTTTTTGTGCCTTTTGCGCCTCCTTGGCTTGGCGCTGCGCCTCTTTCTGCGCCTTCTCCGCCTCCTTGGCTTTGCGTTGTGCATCTTTATGGACCTGGGCGCGTTGCTGCTCGGTAAGCACGTCCTGTGGCAGGGCGGCAGTGGCGGCCATGGTGCCGCCGCACAGCAGTGCGGCGCACGCCGCAAGGATGATGAGTCGTTTCATAGTCGTTTCGTTCTATGGATGAATATTGCTGTAATCTTGCCGCAAATGTACGACAAATAACGATACCCACGGCCTTTTTTGACAAAGTTTCACGCTCGCACACCCTGGAGGGCATCTATTCAGAGAATTGAAATGACTGGTGACCGCCAGTATATAACCAGTATATAAAAAGAGTGGAAAACCGACCCAATTACACCTCGAATGATAAATTCGATCTTACCTGTAAAGCATCACACAGATAATTGCCATTTTAAGAATATATTTTTTGATTGATTTGAAAAAGATTTGAAAGATTTCAACGCAAAATATTCCATTGAGTTT
This sequence comes from Muribaculaceae bacterium, assembly GCA_017443765.1. Lineage (GTDB taxonomy): Bacteria > Bacteroidota > Bacteroidia > Bacteroidales > Muribaculaceae > Sodaliphilus. The sequence continues at coordinate 30,064 of JAFSYB010000096.1, forward strand.
GGATACATCATCAAATATTTCATTTACGCTTTCAAATTAGTTGAAAAAGTTACCTTACGCCATTACAGTTGTTAAATATTCTTATTTTTGGGGGATATTTTTTTCGAATTCAAAAAGACAAATTATATTTCCCATCTTTGACAGTTTTGAAAAAAAAGACGTGCCTCCTTAGCCCATGAATATTGGGATGGAGGCACTTTTTAGTTTTTTCGAGTTTGTGCTATTTTGGGTGCTTGAGGGTCGAGATGATGCTTTTAAGTTTTTTTAA
>JAFSYB010000097.1 GCA_017443765.1 Muribaculaceae bacterium
GCCCTATCCTGTGGAAACGGTGCGAGAGAAAGTTGTCACCAAAATCGAACAAGTGCCGCGCCCCCTCGCATGGTGGCAGAAGACGCTGATGGTGGCTGGAGGGCTCGCACTCTTGTGCTTGATGCTCACAGCCTACAGAACACGAAAAAAATGATTGAACTTTTTCTTGACAACAAGCCCGCCGTGCTGCGTGACAACGCAAGCATCAAACTCACCCGCGAGAATGCCTACTTCACCAAGTGTGGCAGCTACACCTACGACGTGGAGCTCCCTTTGCAATGCGTCGAGAACCGGGCCATCTTCGGCAGTATCAACCGCAAGGACGTGGCGACAATCGCACAAGAGCTGCACGCCGTGCTGCGCGTCGACAACGTGGTGCTGCTCGACGGCAAGGCCGTCGTCAACCATGTGACCGACAGCGCCGTCAAGGTGCAGCTGCTGGGAGGGAACAGCGAGATGAACTTTTATGCCAAAGGCAGCGAGCTGTTCATTGACGAGCTCGACCTTGGCGACTGGATGAACGAGGTGCGCATCTACAGACCCGACGGCGAACCCATCGAGCATTTTCGCGGCAACTGCCTTCTCATGGCCAAGCGCGAGCAAGACGACATGTTGGCTGCCGGCAATTTCGACCAGCAGCTGCAATACCTCGCCAACCGATGGTGGAAAAACGAGAGTGCAGACCGCACTACCGATAAATGCGTGGCATTCCCCGTCATCAACGAATCGGCCGACTATAACGCCGAATCGTCGCACCTCGACACCGGCGCCATCGTCAATGGGTACATTCTGCGAAAAGGCGACGGGCAGACGTTTTATCCGCAGTTCAGGTGGACATGGCCGGTTCAGGAGCAAATCGGCTCGCAAGACAAGTTCCCACAAGTGATTCCCTCCTATCAGCCCATGCTCACGTTCATCATCAAAAAAGTGCTAAACGCCGTGGGCTACCCGCTCGACAACGATAGCGAACTTGCGCTGCTCGGCAACTCGCTCTTCAGGCACATCTTCATCGTCACAGCCAACAACCGCATCGAAATCAGCAAGGCTTTGCCGCATTGGACGGTCAACGACTTCATCACACAAATAGAAAACTTCCTCGGCATCGTCATTGTCGCCGACGAAATCACCAAGTTGTCACACATCATCAAGCACGACACGTTCTGGAATGAGCAACCTGTCGCTATCGAACACGTTGTTGATGAGTATGACGTCGACATCGATAAGGATGAGACCAACGACATCTCGAACGGTAATATCGGCTTCGCCAGCATCGATGACGGGGTGCTGCACATCAGCAAGGACATTCTGCAAGAAACACTCTTGGACATCGACTCTTTCAGCAGTTTCGGGCAAATGGCCGACGCGCTGGCTAACAACCTCATCAGCACAGCCGACAAGGCGAAGATCTTCGAGCTGAACGGACACCATTTCTATGTCGGCACCGACCAGAATGGACATTTCCTGTTCCGCGAAGCGAACCAATATCGAATGCTGCAACGCAATGCAGACAAGTGGGACTTGGATGTCGAGCTCAAGATTGTGCCTTGCCCCATCACGCAGTGGCATTGCCCACTCATCGCTTCTGAACCGCTCGGGGTTGACGCAAGCAAAATCGTTGACATCGAAATCGGAACAGCAACAGTCGATGTCTACACCAGGCCCGACGTCGCTCACATCGGCACCGACAACGTCAACAACGACAACAGCACGCTCGACATTGAACAGCTCATTGCCGGAAACCAAGTCCTCGACAAAGACGAGCAGGACGGCAACGACCTGATTTATGTCGGGGTCGTGCCGGCGCAGCTCGCAGTTCTCGACGACGGATATTCTCATGCTTCTTACCCGATGCCGGTGGGCTGCCCGAATCTTGAAATCAACACAAGCGGCACTCAAGACCGCAACACAATCAACCAGCGAGAGTTCCTCACGCTGCACGACTACAACGACGGCTCGAAAACGCTCGGAACCGAGGCCTTTGTCTCGCACGTGAAAATCGACACCACAGTTAAACACTGCATCAAGTTCATACACCACGGGGCGCTCAAGCCAACGTTGCCTTTCGTTATTCACAACAAGAAATTCGCTTGCGAAAGGCTGGAGTTCAACATCACGGCCAGTGGCATATCGCCGCTTATAACCGGATACTTCTACCGAATAATTGATAATAACACCTGATTCGCAATTACACAAAACTACTGACTTAACCCATCACAACAATGACACGCGAAGAATTTGAATATCATGTGCCAAGTGCCGTCATGCCCGACGACACGCTGTTTGAACGCATCGCAGCTCACCTTGCCGACGGCGAGGCAAGCGTGCAGTCGCTGCTGGGCAGGGGCCTCTACGACCAGCGCAGCCAGGACCTCACGCTGCTGAACCTCTGCAACCGCGTTGTTTGCCTGGAGGCATACAACAACGCCATTCCGCACCTCGACCTCGTGCTCACTGAAAACGGCTTCGGAGTGGTGAGCAACCAGAACGTGGCACCGGCAAGCAGCGAGCGCGTGAACCGCTTGCGAGAGCAGGTGAAACAGTCGCTTGACGATGCCATCGACGACTTGCTGGACTACCTGCGTGGAAACCCGCTATGGGTGAGCACCGACACCGCAACAGCGGTGTTCCGCTCACTGGTGTGGAACGGCAGGCAGCAGCTGGTCTACTTTGCTGTGCTTAATGGCCACCGCTCGACGCTTGATGAGCTGCGCCCGAAGATCGCGGCTGCCGAGGAGAGAATCAAGCACTGCATCTCGCACGAGTTCTTCAACGAACTGTGCGATGCTCTCAGACTGCGCACCGCCACCACGGAGCAGAACACCGCCATCCACAAGATACTGATGACCATCGGCGCCGATGTGACCGAAGACAAAGCGATGGCACACTTCCACGTGAAGAAACTGGTGGAGTGGCTGGACGGCAACATCCGCACGTTCCCGACCTACGCCAACTCCACCGCCTACGCCGCCAACACGTTTGAACCTTACAAGAATGAGAAAGATGACCCGTGTTTCTTTTTCGGCTGAGCGCAACGCACTGAACTTCTCGCTGCCCACGGCTTGGGAGCAGCTCTCGCAAGACGAGCTTGCCATGGTGATGCGATGCAGGGCACGCAACGATGAGCCGCAACAGGCAAAGCTCGCCGTATTGCTACACCTCACCGGGCTCAAAATCAAGCGGCGTGAGGACAAAGCATGGGTGTGCACCGTGCCGACCGGCGGCAAGAAGCCGCAAAAGTTCACCCTTGACCCCGAACTGATGCCGGGGCTGCTCGATGGTCTTATCTGGCTGGACGATCCAGGCGGCGAACCTGTGCGGCTCGACACCCTGCATGGTGTTGACGCTCTTCCAGCCAAGCTGCACGGCGTGCCGTTCACTACCTACCTGCAATGCGAGAACTGCTATCAAGGTATCTTGCAAAGCCAGTATGAGGCTGCCGTGCAACACCTGGGCACACTGCTCTACCCCGGGCTAAAGTCAAAACTGAGCACCGCCGAGCAGCTGCTGGTGATCCAGTGGTGGGCACAGGTGAAAACGATGTTCAACACGCTTTTCCCAAACTTCTTCAAGCCGAGCGATGGCGGTGGCGTACCCGACATGATGGAGGTGATGAATAACCAAATACGCGCCTTGACCGGCGGCGACGTGACCAAAGAAGAAGAAATCCTGAACATCGACACCTGGCGTGCCTTGACCGAGCTCGACGCGAAAGCCAAGGAAGCCGAGGAGTTCAACCGCAAAATGAACAAGAAATGAACACCGTAACAAAAAAAGGCGTGATTCACATCAAGGATGCCATCGTGCTGCTTGAAACCGGTTATCCTTGCGACTTGCGTGTGTGGAAACTGAGCACAGGCGACATCCTCGAATACCATGGGGTGACGTGCATCGGTTGCCACTGGCGCAAAGGCACGCACCGCATCAAGCTGCCCGAAAGCCAGCTGGTGCGCGAGTTCCGCGACGTGACACTGTTTGAGATTAACAACATGACGATATACAGATGAACAGAGAGCAATTTACATTACCCAAGAGCGAGATTTTCACTGTGGGCAAGAGCAAGGTAGCCGCGCTCATGAGCGAGGTGGGAAGCAGCGCCGACATCTTCGACGAGGACGGCACGCCTGGCGTGCGCAACCTGCCACAGTTCGGCGGCAAATACCAGTATGTGCCTTTTGGCGCCGACGACCAGCTGCCGTTTGACATGATCCGGCTGATTGGCGAGGACGAAATCATGAGCCAAAACAAGCTCTTCAACGTGCTCACCTGCTATGGCAACGGCTTGCGCTACATCGACCCAACCACTGGCGCACCCACCAACGACCCGGAGGTGTGCCGATGGATGTTCCAGAACTCGCTGCCGGAGTTCTTCCTCGAGCAAGCCACCGACATGAAGTATTTCTTCTTTGCCGTGGCTGTGGTCATCCTGTGCCGCGACGGCTCGACGATTGTGCAGGTGCGGCACAAAGAGGCGTGCTACTGCCGATTCGAGAAAGCCGACAGCCGTGGGCGCATCAACCATGTGTTCTATGCCAACTGGCGCGGTCAGCGTAGCTTGGAAGCCAAGGATATCGAGGTCATTCAGCTGCTCGACGAGAAAGATCCTCTCGGACACCTCGAGGTGCTCATGGGACGCGCTCCGGGACACGACGGGTTGACGAGGGAACGGACGAAGAGCCGTAAGTTTGCTGTGCTGATGCGCTTCCCAACACCAGGGCTGCAATACTACCCCGTGCCCTACTACACCGCCATCTTCCGTGGCGACTGGTTTGACATCAAAAAGCTCATCGGCACCGGCAAGAAAGCGAAGCTGCGCAACCACGCCTCGGTGAAGTACCAGGTGGAGGTACACCGCGACTATTGGTATAACATCTGCGATGAGGAAAACATCACCGACCCGCTCAAGCAGCAGGAACGCATCAAACAGGAGAAAGAGAACATCAAGAACTTTGTCGCCGGGATCGAGAACAGCGGCAAGGTGTGGATCACGGGATACTACATCGACCCGAACGGCAAAGAAAACCGCATGGTGCGTGTCAACGTGATTGACGCTGGCAGGGAGGGCGGCGATTGGAGCGAGGACATTCAGGAAGCCGCAAACATGACTTGCTACGGCGACAACATACATCCAAACCTCGTCGGGGCAACACCAGGCAAAAGCCAAAGCAACAACAGCGGCAGCGACAAGCGAGAGCTTTACACGCTCAAGCAGTCGCTCGAAAAGTCATGGCACGACATCATGATGAAGGTGCACCAGGTGGTCATTTACTACAATGGCTGGCAAGAGCGCGCCGTGCCCGACGTGCCGCTGATCATGCTCACCACACTCGACCAAAAAACCGACGCAAAAGAAGTATCGCTCACAGATGCCCCTTGAAGTGTTTTGTTTCCTCATGCACGGCAGCATCACGGCCTTGAAGATACTTGTTCGTCGTCGACACATCGTTGTGACGGGCCTGGTCCCTCGCTATTACTATGCCCTCACTATTCGCAAGGTCACGCAAACCCGAGTCCTTCAGCGAATAGAACTGGTAGCAGTCGCTCCAGCCAAGCCCATTGCGCACCAACTTGTTCCACTTGCGGCGGAACATCTCGCTGCCACCTCGTGTCGCTGATGGGCGCGACACATTCGGGCCAAACAGATAATAGCTGCTGGGGGATGAGAACACGTCCAAGTCAATCATGAACTTGATTATCTTATCGTTCAACCCCACTTTGCCGTCACGCTTGTTCTTCGACACATTTGCAGACACAAAAGCCGACTGCTCTTTGATGCTGATGTCGCCAAGCGTGATGTGGCTCAACTCCTCCGGGCGGATAAAGGTGTAATACTCCATCATGCAAGCGAGGTAAAAGTACGGATGGGTCTTGCGCAGATGTGTTTCCAGCTGTTTCAGCATGCGAGCTGACAACGGCTGTCGTTTCTTGCCTTCCTCCGCAATATCTTTGATGACTTCCGCGGGGTTACTTTTCAGATATTGCTTCTCAATAAAGAATGCCGCCAAAGACTGACACCACTGGCGATAGTTGTTCCGGGTCCTGGGATTGGCCTCTCGATCCAAATATATATAGTCGAGAAAGTCGCTGATGAATGCCGTGTCAAACTGGTAGACATAACGGATTGGCAACAAACGTTGGGCATTGTACTTGCGCATGATATTCAGCCGTGAAGTGTAGGACTTTCGGGTATGGTACTTCGGCATTCTTTCGACGAATGCCTCATACTTGCCTAAAGCGTCCTCCAATAAAATGTAGGCCCGGTTGCTGTCATTGTCAACCCATGGTGACCAACCCGACCGTAAAAGTTTGGTCAGCGACTCGATGAGCTCATTGGCCCGCTTGCGGCGTTCTTTGATTTTTTTGATGTTGTCAAGGTGGTATTTCTTGCGACGCATCGAGCCATCGGCAGGATCGTAGGCATAGAAATCGACATACCACTTGTTGCCCGTGTGAAGTTTTGGGTAGGTGAACTTCAGCACCTCGCCGAGGGAGTTTAGTTTCTTGCGTGCAGCGCACATTTTTTTTTACATTCTTTGGGGTGAAGAATGCAAATGGTTGAACATTGCCGTCTATACTGCGTCTATGAATTTTTAACCAACCAAGGGCAACCCGCTGTCTTGCAGCTTGTTACCCTTGGTTGAGCGGAGAGAGAGGGATTCGAACCCACGGTACACATAGTGTACAACGGTTTTCGAGACCGCCCCGATCGACCACTCCGGCATCTCTCCTGGTCGTCGCAAATAAGTCTTTGCTCATTTGCGGATGCAAAATTACTTACATTTTTTGACATGGCAAATTTTTTCGGCGTTTTTTTTGCAGCACTGCCCGCTTTTCGGGTCACTTTTGGCGCCACAATCCAACAAAAGGGTGTTGTGCCGAACCGAATCAACGTTCAGCGTCGAAGTCCGCGAAAAGCAGCCCTCACTTTTCGGGGGAGTTTCTCCCCCACCCCATTTGGCACGTCACAGTGCGGCGAGGCTGTGTATGGCCTCATGCGGGTCGGGCGACTTGAAGACGTAGTTGCCGGCCACGGCAACCTCACACCCGGCCTTGGCAAGCTGTGCGCCCGTTTCGGCATTCACACCGCCGTCAACTTCGATGACTGCCTGACTGCCCTGTTCGCTGATGAGCTGGCGCAGCTCGCACACCTTGCGCAGCGTGCCGGGAATGAACCGCTGTCCGCCAAAGCCCGGGTTCACGCTCATGAGCAGGACCAAATCCACGTCGGCAATGATGTCGCGAAGCATCGCCACGGGTGTGGCGGGGTTGAGCGCCACACCGGCTTGCATGCCGGCATCCTTTATCTGCTGAACCACGCGGTTGAGGTGCGTGCAGGCTTCCTGGTGCACGGTCATGATGCTGGCGCCGCAGTCGCGCACCTGCGTCACAAACTTTTGCGGCTCCACAATCATCAGGTGCACATCGAGTGGCTTGTTGCACAGGTCGTGCACATGTTTCATCACCGGAAAGCCAAAGGAAATGTTGGGAACGAACACGCCGTCCATCACATCGAGATGGAGGTAATGGGCCTCGCTGCGGTTAATCATGTCGAGGTCTTGGGCAAGATGGCCGAAATCGGCACTGAGCAATGAAGGGGAAACAAGCATAAGAAGTGATGAGATAAGCTACGAGCTACAAGCTACGAGTGATGGGTAATGAGATAAGCTACGAGCTACGAGTGATGGGTAATGAGTGATGAGATAAGCTACGAGCTACGGGCTACGGGCTACGAGTGATGAGTAATGAGTGATGAGTTAGGAGTGATGAGTGATGAGTGATGAAGTGATGAGTGATGAGTGATGAAGTGATGAGTGATGAAGTGATGAGTAATGAAGTGAAGAAGTGAGGAAATATGAGTTGGGAGCGTTGGGCGCGCCTCGATTTAGTATTGGTTGGTGAGGCTGTTTGTTGTGGCTTTACACATTATAATAATACTCAAGTCCATGTAATGAATTACTGCAAAATTACACACGATAATTGAATACAGCAAATTATTTCGGCCTTTTTTCAAACCGTGAGTCGTGCGACAGTTGCGCGACAATACCAGGCCAGTGTGTGTAACTAAATGTCCATCGTAAAAA
>JAFSYB010000098.1 GCA_017443765.1 Muribaculaceae bacterium
ACCAATCGCCGATTGGCGATAACCACTGTGAAAACCCCGCCATGAAGACCATGGTGCCGGGGGCGTCGACCCATCTGACCTCTTCGAGGTCTTTAATTCGGTCTAACTGAAAGGCGGTTCGGCTCACTTTCCCACGCAGAAGTGGCTGAATATTTCGCCGAGCAGGTCTTGGGTGGTGACTTGGCCGGTGATGGTGCCGAGGTGATGAATCACCTCACGGATGTCCTGGCTGAGGAGGTCGCCGCTCAAGCCGTCGCGCAGTCCCGACAAAACGCGGTCGAGAGCCTCGGCGGCGCGGCACAAGGCTTGGTAATGACGAGCGTTGGTGACGATGACGGTGTCGTCGTCAACCTGAGGCATGGCGGCTGCGGCGATGATGCATTGCTGCAGGTGCTCCACATGGGCGGTCTGCTTTGCCGAGAGCGAAACGACTTGGGCTTCGGCAGGCAACAAGGGGCGCAAGGCGGCCTCGATGGCAGCGGGCGAGGCCAAGTCGGTTTTGTTGATGACCGCCAGCAGGTGCTTGCCGGCGCAATGCGGCAGTATCTGGCTGCTGAATTGCACCACCTCGTCGACCGGTGCCGTGGCATCGACGACCCAAAGCACAAGTTGTGACTGGTCGAGTTTCTTGAACGCGCGCTCGATGCCCATCGCCTCCACCGTGTCGTTGCTCTGGCGTATGCCGGCGGTGTCGATGAATCGGAACAGCGTGCCGCCCAGGGTGACGGTGTCCTCAATCACATCGCGGGTGGTGCCGTGCACGTCGCTCACCAGTGCGCGGTCGTCGTGCAGCAGGGCGTTGAGCAGGGTCGATTTGCCGGCGTTGGTCTGGCCCACGATGGCCACAGGCAGGCCGTTGCAGATGGCGCTGCCCGTTTGGAACGACGCGGTGAGCCTGCCGATGGCCGCCTGCAGGCACTCGGCCAGGTTCACCACCTCGCTGCGCTGGGCGAAGGTGACATCCTCCTCGCTGAAGTCCAGCTCCAACTCGATAAGCGACACGAAGTGCAGCAATTGGTCGCGCAGCCCCTGCAACTCGCGGCTGAACGCGCCCCGCATCTGGTTCATGGCCACGCGGTGAGCCGCCGCCGACTGCGCGGCGATGACATCGGCCACCGCCTCGGCCTGCGCCAGGTCGAGATGCCCCGCGGCCAGTGCGCGGCGCGTGAACTCCCCGGGCTCGGCCATGCGGCAGCCGGCATCCAGGAGTGTGACGATGAGCTGCTGCTGAATCCAGCGCGAGCCGTGGCACGACAGCTCTGCCACGTCGTCGCCGGTGAACGAGTGCGGGGCGCGGTAGATGGTGAGCACCACCTCGTCGAGCAGGTGGCCGCGGCTGTCGTTGACGCGCCCCAGGTGGGCGGTGTGCGAGGCCATGTCGGCCAGCGGACTGCCCTGCCAGCGGCGACTCACGATGTCGAAGGCTTGTGGCCCGCTCACACGCACCACGGCAATGCCGCCCATTCCCTGCGGAGTGGCGATGGCGCAAATGGTGTCGGTGGAACCATGGATTATTGTAGTCATAAGAATTATGTGATTATTGTCGATAGTTAGACGAAAACCATCTCTACCAATTCAGTCGCTTGCCCTACCCTGCCAGCCATTGTCATGTCCGGAATCCGCTTTTGTTTTGTCTCGCCGAGCATGGTGTGCTTCAAAAAGCCAGTTGCGTTCACCGCCGCGGTGTGTATCGCGGCCAGTCGCGTACGTTTTGGCGGCTCTCGACGGTGGTTTCCACGTCGTCGGGCAGTGCGGCCAGGAAGTCGATGCCGGTGAGGCGTTCCACCTCGTCGATGGTCACGGCATAGTTGGTCCACGACTTTGTTGCCCGCTCGTTGCGGAACAGGAAGGCGATGGCGCGCCGCTGCTTGGGGTCGTAGACCACCTTGAAGAATTGCGGCGGCACGGCAATGTTGTGTTGCTTGCCGATCATCTTCATCTCGCCCTGCAACACGGGTCCTGTGAACACCACCAGCCACTCGGTGCGTCGCGCCCAGGTGTGGATGGCCTCCTCGGTATGGCGCCACTCACCATCGTTGAGGGCGTGCAGCTGCGGACAGACGTTGGTCATCAGGAAGCACTGCTCCATTGCCTTGCTGTCCCAGCGCATATCCATGGCCGGAGCCATGTGGCCGCGGTCGTAGCCCGTATCCTTGTACTCCCACCAGTCGGGGCACCCGTCGGCCTTGGGGTCGCGGTTGAAGTTGTAGTTGTCGCGTTTCTCGGCATCGGGGGCGTCGGCCATGGCCATCTGCGTGTTGGTCAGCTCGTAGGCCACGCAGTTGGGGATGCGGTATCGCTTGTTAAAGTGCACGGTGATGGCCTTGTAGCGTAGCACTTGGTTGTCGAGCCGCGCCGGCAGCGCGACATCGAGCAACGAGGCATTGCTGCCCGAGGGTTCCGCGCCATTGTCGGTGGGGCGGTTGCTGACTTGCGGACTGGAGTAGAATGTGTCGGCAGCGGGTTGCTGCTCCTGCTTGCCGCTGCCATTGCAGGCTGCCAGCACGGCCAGCACGGCCAGGGGGTAAAGGTTTCGCAATATGTTCATATCCAAATCATTGATTCTTTGTTTCAAAAAGGAATATACCCTCATCACCGCCACTGGCTGTAGTCGCATTGCGCCTCGATGCGTCTCTCGGTGTCGTCGCCTAAGGCAGTGAAGAAGTCGAGGCCGGTACGGCGTTCCACCTCGTCGATGGTCACAGCGTGGCTCTTGACGCCCCCCGTGGGCGGGCAGTTGTCGTAGATGAACGCGATGGCGCGCTGCTGCCGTGGGGCATAGACCACCTTGTAGAAAGCGCGGGGTACGGCAATGTCGCGCTTTGGGCCAATGGCACTGCGTGGCGCAGTGGCAACGATGGGCCCGGTGAGCACGACAAGGCTACCGTCGCGCTTGGCCCAGCGGTGCACATTCTCTTCCAGGTCTTTCCAGCCGCCGTTGTTAAGTTTGCCATCTTGTGGACACATGTTGGTCATCAGGAAGCAGTCGGTCATGGCCTGGCGGTTCCAGCGCATGTCCATTGCCGGAGCCATGTGTCCGCGTGTATAACCACTGCCCTTGTAATCGTTCGGTCCCGGACAGCCAGCCACGCGGTTGTCGGCGTTGAAGTTGTGGTGCTTGCGTTTCTCGGCATCGGGGGCATCGCTCATGGCCACCATGGTGTTGGTGAGCTCGTAGGCCACGCAGTTGGGTATGCGCAGCTTGCTGTTGAAGTAGATGGTGATGGCCCTGTAGTTGACTGTTTGATTGTTCATGCCGCGTGGAGTGTCCACACTCAGCAAGGCATTGCCCGGCTGTGTGCTCATCAGCGATGATGTGCCGATGAGCGGCAGCGTGGCCGTGGCCGTGCCCGCGTCCGACTGGCGGCGCTTGCGTGAACGCGTTTGCCGGATGCGGCTTTTTTTGCGCGTCTTTTTCGGTGTCTTGCGTTTAGCCTGGGCCGACATCACCCACTCCTCGCCGACAGCATCCCCCGGCATGAAATGCTCGGGCAACAAAAAACCAATCAACAGCACCGCAAGAATTATTAACCGTTTCATCAGTGAAGAAGTAAAGAGTAATGTTTGATTATCGTAACTCGCAGTTCATAACTCGCAGCTCGTAACTTATAATGTTTAACGCTCTCACGAAGCCACTCGTAACTCGTAACTCGTAGCTCGTAACTTAATTTGTTTAATCTGTTTAATTTGTGGTTTTAATTGTTATCGTTATCGCGAAGCCACTCGCCACTCGCAACTCGTATCTTAATTTGTTTAATCTGTTTAATTTGTGGTTTTAATTGTTATCGTTATCGCGAAGCCACTCGCATCCCATAGCTCATAGCTCGTAACTTAATTTGTTTAATCTGTTTAATTTGTGGTTTTTAAATGTTGACGTTATCGCGAAGCCACTCGTAACCACATCATCAATGCAGCCATAGTGGCAGGTTGCTGTTGGCTTCAAACTGCTGTTGCACCTCGATTGGCAGGAGGGCGAAAAAGTCGATACCAGTCAGCTGCTCTACCTGGTCGATGGTGGTGACGTATCGGCTGAGCGGCCCATTAGCCGGGGCATTGGGATAGACAAACGCCAGTGCGCGCATGGGTCTGGCGCAGTGCGCAAGCACCACCTTGTAGAAGCGCCGCGGCACGGTCACCCCGCTACCGGGCAGCGTGTCGAGGCCGCTGTCAGGCACGGGTCCGCAGGCGATGAGCAGTGCGTGGTCGCGACGCACCCATTCGCGGCACTTCTCTTCCAGCCGCCCCCAGCCACCCTCGTTGAGCGAGCGGTGCTGCGGGCAGATGTTGGTCATCAGGAACGACTGCCGCATGGCCGCGTCGCTCCAGTGCATATCGGCTGCAGGAGCCAAATGGCCGCGGTGCAACCCCGACCCCCGGTAGGCATCGGGCAACGGGCAGCCGGGCACTGTGCTGTCGGTGGCAAAAGCATCGGTGCGCGAAGCATCGCCCGTGAGTTCGGCCGTTGTCAGTTCATAGGTCACACAGGCCGGCTGATGGCGTGAGCGGTCGAAGTACGACGTAAACGCCTCGTAATCCACCCGCTGTGTTGCGGTCACCTTGTGCCAGAGCAGACTGTCGCGTGCCGAGGCGGTGGGCTGCACATAGTGGCTGCCGGGCGTGTGGTGGCATCGTGTCGCCACCACAGCGGTGATGGTGGCAGCCATGGCAATCCACAGGAGTGCCAGTGCGGCACGGCGCAGCCGGTCGGTGTCAACTTGGCGTGTCATTGGTGTTGGCGTCGTTGTCGGTCGCGGTGGCGGGGTCAGGGAGTGCGTTTTCGGCGTGTTGCTCGCGCAGGCGGGCAATGTGCCGCAGTTCGTCAAGGGCGTAGTCGCTGTTCTCGGGTTCCTCGAGCATCTCCTTGAAAACCTTCTCGGCCGCATCAAGGTCGTTGAAGTCAACCAGGGCGTAGGCACGGCGGCGGCGCAGGAAGTTGATAAAGGAGGCGATGTAGTCGGGCACGTCGTCGGCGTTCTTATACTGCTCGGTGAGTGAGCTCAGGCAATCGTCGATGGCCTTGAACACCCGAATGTCGCGTCCGTTGGCCAGGCAGTTCACCCACTCGGTGACAGTGCGCACACTGCGGTCGCCATCGAAGAAGTGCAAGTAGTAGAACGCCTTCTCGTATTGATGGAGCTCGTTGTAGCAGAAACCGATGTTGTAGCACAGGTCCATGAAAGTGCTCTTGACCTCGTCGCTGAGGTTGAAGAACTCGGGCAGCAGGTCGCGGTAGGCGTTCCTGAAGTGGAGCAGTGCCTCGTAGTAGCGGTTGTTGAGCATGAGCGTCTTGCCCCAGTAGAGGTTGTAGGCGATATTGGAGCGTGCCACGTCGTAGATGAGCTGCTGCTGCTCGGTGAGCTTTTCGCCATCGCGAATCTTGATGCGAGCGTCCTTCCACATATAGTCAAACTCCTGCTGCCGCTGCTTGTCGGTGACGCGGTCGTAGGCCGCCAGCACCGACACCGACTTGGTGAGCTGGCTCGAGGCCAGCGAGTTGGTCCGGCTGATGGAGGTGGCCGACAAGCAAGCCGTGAGCCGCATATAGAGCGACTTGTCGTCGCTGCCGTCGGGCAGGGCGGTGATGGTGAGGACGCGCTCCTCATTGTCGTTGTTGTCGCAATCGGTGGCCCACAAGCGCAGGCGCAGAATGACCACGGCATTGTCGTGTGCCAAAATGGCTTCTTTTCCCTCGCCCTCGACGAGCAGCCGTGCCAGGTCGAACTCGCGTGCGAGGTCGCCGTCGGCAATGCGCTCGGCAACCACGCCATCGCGCACCACAACAAGCTCCCGGGGGTCGTAGGTGGAAATGTTCAGCGCATGAACAATGAAATCGTTCATGGTCAGGTGCTTGGTCTCGCAAGAGGTGTGCCAGCCGTGCGGGCGCGTAGGGTCGTGGTGCTCCTCCTGCAAGGCCACCAGCTCGCGCTCGCGCCTTTGCGCTTGCACCGATGCCTCGACGTCGTCGCTGCCACTTTGCGACTGACCTTCCTTTGACTTTTTGTAGTCGTCAACAAAGTCGCGCTGGAAGAAAAAGCAGCTCTTGAGCAAGAAAGTCATCTGCTCGGGATTGACGATGTTGCAAAAGAACGACAGGTGCAGCCGCAGGCAGTTGTCCTCTTCGTCGAACGTGTAGACATATTTGTGAATGGTGCTCGCCTGGTTGGCGTGATTGCACATTGCCCTGACCAACTGCAACTCGGTGGGCGGCGTCTCGAAGAAACTGGGATAAGTCACCTCCACGCCCACGTTGCCGCCCTTGACAACAGCCACAAAATGCCCGGCCTGGTAGTCAAACACAAAGCGCGACTGGTTGTCTTCGGGCTCTTCGGTCATGTTATAGTCGCAATTGCTGTGCTTGAGAAAGGCGGTGAAATCGTCTTTCACCGAGCCCGACGCACCTCGCCGAAATAACTTGTTGAATATCTTCATGTCGGTTCAATAATTAGTGTGTGTTTTTTGTTAATAGCTTAATCCTCGCGATGCAAATCTTAAATATGTAAGTAATTCTCCTAATCTTGCAACAATCGTGCCATGGTGGCAGAATGTCAGTTCCCGAAGTAACGCGCTTGGAGTTTGTCGCGCACGCGAGGGTGCCGGTTCACGCGTGCGAGCCAAACATTCAGGCTGTCGCGCAGGGCTGTGTTGCGCTTGTGCAGCGCCCAAGCCTGGAATTGCGACATACTCACGTCCACACTGATGTCGATGTCGGTCATGCGGCGGGCAAGTGAGCTGGCAATGCTCTTGTTGACCACCGCCAGGCGTATGTTGCCTGCGGCGACCATGAGTGCCAGCTGCTCGGCGTTGCGCGCGTCGTCGGCCACCACGTGGATGGTGTCGCCTATCTCGCGGCTCAGGCTCTCGAGGCGCTCCACCATGGGCGACCCTTTCACCACATAGACTGTGTCGCCGGCCAGGTCGAGCTGCGAGCGCACCTGCGCCGGTGCGCGTTGCACAAGCACTTGCCGGTCGATGTAGACGGGGTCGGTGAACAAGAATCGCTCGCGGTTCTTTGCCGTGACGGGAAATTGCGCCACCAGCACGTCGCAGTCGCCGCTCGACAGGGCGTCAAGGCCTTTCTGCAAGGTGACGATGGGGTGGAACTTCATGGGCCGCCCGGCCTCGCGGCTCACCAAGCGCAGCAGGTCGTAGTCGTAGCCGCCCAGCGTGTCGGCATAGGTGTAATAGGTCGCCGGCGAGTATTCGATGGCCACATCGATGGTGTCGCCGCCGCTCGACATGGCGGGTGCTGACGGCGTCACGGGGCGGTCGCAGCGGCCCAATGCCACCATGCACGCCACCACCACTGCCAGCAGCACGACGTAGAGCAGCATTTGCCACCAGTGTGGACGGGAGGGTTGAGTGCGTCTAATCATTTCCTTGTTGTTCTTGGGCGTTTGTGAACTTCGAGTGGGTTCACGCCCAGGCTTGTCTTACGCGATTTCGCGTGCATAGTAAAAAAATTCATTCGTCATGGGCGACACGCTGCCGACCCTTAACAGAAATAATTGGCAAAGGTATTGTTTTCAATTGGAATATGCAAGCCAAACGAGAAATAATCGGTTCGGTCAGGCTGCGATTGCCCTTGTGCCGCCAAAAAAATTAGGCCTTGTGCATTGCGCATTGTGCATAATTGTGTAATTTTGCAGGTTAAATCGATGTGTGATGATACAACCCATTATCGAGGATAGCGTGATTGAGCGTCTGCGCTCGCTCATCAACGGGGTGAAAAACGTGGTGATTACGTGCCACTTGTCACCCGACGGCGATGCCATTGGCAGTTCGCTGGCACTGTGCCATGTGCTGCACCGCCTGGGCAAGAATGCCATGGTGGTCACGCCCGACATGGTGCCGCGCACACTGAGCTTCCTGCCCGATATGCGCGATATGGTGGTGTTCACCAAGAACGAAGCCCGCGCCCGCGGCCTGGTGGAGCAAGCCCAGCTCTTTTTCTGCCTCGACTTCAACGATATGCGTCGAATCGACAAGCTGGGCGAGCTAATCATGCAGCAACGCGGGCCGCGAGTGCTGATCGACCACCACCTGGAGCCGCAACCGGTGTTCGACGTGGTGATGTCGTTT
This sequence comes from Muribaculaceae bacterium, assembly GCA_017443765.1. Classification (GTDB taxonomy): domain Bacteria; phylum Bacteroidota; class Bacteroidia; order Bacteroidales; family Muribaculaceae; genus Sodaliphilus. The sequence continues at coordinate 8,080 of JAFSYB010000098.1, forward strand.
CCCGAACTGTCGTCAACCTGCGAGCTGGTGTTCCGATTGCTGATGCAACTGCACATGCTCAACCTCATCGACCGTTACGCCGCCCAGTGCCTGTACATTGGCATGATGACCGACACTGGCAACTTCACCTACAGCTGCGAGAACCCGGAATTGTATGAAATCCAGTCGTTGCTCATGCGTCGCCACATCAACAAGCAGCGGCTTTACAATCTGGCAATGAACACATTCAGTGCCGACAGCCTGCGCCTGCAGGGCTATGCCCTGAGCCAGAAGATGGAGCTGTTTCCCGAGCACGGCGCCGCGCTCATCACACTCACGCACGACGACCTCAAGCAGTACAACTACCGCAAGGGCGACACCGAGGGGCTGGTGAACAAACCGCTGGCTATCCCCGGCATCCATTGGGTGGTGTTTTTCCGCCAAGACCCCGAGTACGTCAAGGTATCGTGCCGCTCGCAGGGCGACTTCTCGGTCAACGACATCTGCCGCAACTACTTCAACGGTGGCGGCCATATAAATGCCGCCGGCGGTGAGTTCTACGGAACCATGGAGCAAGCCGTGCAGGTGTTTCACCGCATCCTCGATGAGCGGATTCCCAAACAAGAAAACGAAGAAACAAAGCAATGAGAACCAATCACTTGATTTCAATGGTGTGTGCCATGCTTGCCACACTGACGCTGGCCTCGTGCAGCGAAGGCGAGAGCTATAGCGACCGCCTGAACGCCGAGCGCAACTCCTGCAACGCCTATCTGTCGAACTACCGCGTGGTGAACGAGATTCCTGCCGACACCGTGTTTGAGACCGGCAAGGATGCCCCCTTCTACCGCATCGATCCCGACGGACAAGTGTATATGCAGGTAATCAGTGCCGGCGACCGCCTGAACGACCCCGCACGCACGGGCGAGGCCATCTATTTCCGCTTCACGCGCAGCGACCTCAACCAGTGGTACTCCACCGGCATTCTCGATGCCTACCAGTCGAACGAGGACGATATGTCGGCCTCGCCCACCTATTTTAACTACAAGGACTACACGCTGCCCTCGTCATCGGCGTGGGGCTACGGCATCCAGCTGCCCCTCGAGTTCATCGGCGTGGAGGGCAGCGAGGTGAACCTGGTGGTGAAGTCCACCTACGGCTTCACGAGCGAAATTTCTTATGTGATGCCCTACTTGTTCCACGTGCGTTATTTCCATAGCCGGATTTAGACCGGGCGGAAACCGCACACAGGACACCCAACTATATTTTGAATATGAACTCCCTCTCTTAACGAGCGGCCTAACCCCCACACAACTATGTCACTGATTAAATCCATTTCGGGCATTCGCGGCACCATAGGCGGCCGCGCCGGCGACGGCCTGTCGCCCCTCGACATTGTGAAATTCACGTCGGCCTACGCCACGTATATCCGCCGCACCACCACGCGCACGAGCAACGTGATTGTGGTGGGGCGCGATGCGCGGCTGTCGGGACGCATGGTGCTCAACATCGTCACCGGCACCCTGACAGGCATGGGCTTCGATGTGGTGAACATCGGCCTGGCCACCACCCCCACCACCGAGCTTGCTGTGGTGGGCGAGCAGGCCTGCGGCGGCATCATCATCACCGCCTCGCACAACCCCAGGCAGTGGAACGCCCTCAAACTGCTCAACGAGCAGGGCGAATTTCTCACCGATGAGCAAGGCCAGGAGGTGCTGCGCATTGCCGAGGCCGAAGACTTTGACTATGCCGACGTGGACCACCTGGGCCGTGAGCAGAAAAACTACACCTACCTGCGCCGGCACATCGAGGCCGTGACCGCGCTCGACCTCGTTGACGCGGCCGCCATCGGCAAGGCCGGGTTCACCGTGGCTGTGGATGCCGTGAACTCGGTGGGCGGCGTGGCAATCCCCAAGCTGCTCGAGAAGCTGGGCGTGAAGCGGGTGATTCCGCTGTTCTGCGACCCCACGGGCAACTTTGGCCACACACCCGAGCCCATTCCCGAAAACCTCACCGCCATCAGCCAGCTGATGCGCCAGGGCAAGGCCGACGTGGGCTTTGTGGTAGACCCCGATGTGGACCGCCTGGCGATTGTGATGGAAAACGGCGAGTTCTTTGTTGAGGAATACACCCTGGTGGCCGTGGCCGACTATGTGCTCAGCCACACGCCCGGAGCCACGGTGAGCAACCTGAGCTCGTCGCGTGCCCTGCGCGACGTGACCGAGCGGCACGGCTGCACCTACACGGCCGCCGCCGTGGGCGAGGTGAACGTCACCACCGAGATGCGCCGCACCGGCGCCGTGATTGGCGGCGAGGGCAACGGAGGCGTCATCTACCCCGCCCTGCACTACGGCCGCGACGCACTCGTGGGCGTGGCGCTGTTCCTCACCCTGCTCGCAAAAAGTGGCATGAAGGTGAGCGAGCTGAAAAAAACCTACCCACAGTATGCCATTGCCAAGACCAAGCTGCAACTCACTCCGCAGATGGACGTCGATGCCATCCTCAAGGCCGTGGAGCGGCACTACGCCGGCGAGCGGCTCACCACCATCGACGGGGTGAAAATTGATTTTGCCGACGGCTGGGCACACCTGCGCAAGAGCAACACCGAACCCATCATTCGCATCTACAGCGAGGCCCACACCATGGAGCAAGCTGTGGAACTGGGCGAGAATGTGAAACGCATCGTGGAGAAATTGCTTTAATCCGCCCATCACCCCATGAGACTTATTATGAAGAAATCCATCATCGCAGCCCTCATGCTGCTGGTTGCCGCAGCGGCGATGGCCCAGACCTCCGAGCAGTTGCTTGGCCAGCTCAGGCAGCGCCTGGCCCCCGACAAGCGCACCGCGTTGTGGGACGTGAAAGCCAGCCGCAAAGGCGGTGTCACCACCCTGACGGGACAAGTGAGCACCAGCCTGCTCAAGGCCGAGCTCGACAAGGCATTTGCCGGGCAGCAAGTGAAAAACAACGTTGTTGTGCTCGAGCAAAGCCAGCCCGCCGACCACCGTTGGGCACTGGTGAAACTCGCGGTGGCCTCGCTGCGTTGCGAGCCCAAGCACAGTGCCGAGATGGCCACCCAAGCCGTGATGGGCACGCCCGTGAAAGTGCTTGACAACAGCGACGACTGGTACCGCGTGCAGCTGCCCGACGACTACATCGCGTGGGTGCCCGAAAGCTCGCTCACCTTCCGCAGCGAGGCGCAGATGCAGCAATGGCGGCAGGCGCGCCGGTGCGTCGTCACCGTGTACGACACCCGCATGGTCACCAAGCCCCACGGCGACGAGACCGTGAGCGACCTGGTGCTGAGCGGCATTGCCGAGTTTCGCGCCGAGCGCGACGGCTGGGTGCAGCTGCGCACGCCCGACGGACGTACAGGATGGGTCGAAAGCAGCGCGATTGCCGACCTGGCCCAGTGGAAACAGCAACCCATGGACCTGGCACTCGTCGAGCGCACCGCTCGTCGCATGATGGGCAGCGGCTACCTGTGGGGCGGCACATCGACCAAAGTGACTGACTGCTCGGGCTTGATGAAAATCAGCTATCTGGCCAACGGCATCATCTTGCAGCGCGATGCCTCGCAACAAGCCCTCACCGGCGAAAAAATCGGCGACTGGCATCAGTGCACCCTTGGCGACCTGCTCTTTTTCGGCAACAGCACAACGGGGCGCGTGACCCATGTGGGCATGTACTTGCGCGACGGCAAGTATATCCATTGCTCCGGCCAGGTGAAAATCAACAGCCTCGACACCTCGGCCCCCGACTACCTCTACTCGCCGCTGTCAATCAGCCGCATACAAGGCCAGATAGGCACAACCGGCATCACCACCGTGGCGGCACACCCCTGGTATTGACCTTGCATGAAACGACTTATCCACATAAAATCACTGTTGGTCAGTGCCCTGATGGCACTGACCTGCTGCGGCAGCCAAGAGCCGCCACTGCCACAGGACTTGCCCGAGCCCACCCGGCAGTTGAGCGTGCTCTCGATCGGGAACAGCTTCTCGACCGATGCCCTGGCCTACGTGCCCTATCTGATGCTGGATGCCGCCCCCGAGATTGACCTCACCATCGGCATCCTGATGCAATCGGGCGGCGCACTGGAAACGCACGTGCACAAAATCACTAACGGATTGGCCTACATCTATTACGAGTGGAAACGCGAAAACGGGTACTGGACCACGCACACACTCACCGCCCAGGAAACTTTGGCATTGCAACAATGGGACATTGTGGTGCTCCAGCAGGTGAGCCAGTGGAGTGCTGACTTCACAAGCTGCCAACGGCATCTGCCCATTCTCCTCGACTGGCTTCGCAAGCAAGGTCACACCGGGCAGATAGCGTGGCTGCGCACGCCGGCATACGCCGACGGCTATTACCGCCTTACCAACGGACAAGTGACCATCAACGGGACGCCCGCGCAGCTCACCAGCGACGAGATGTCGCAAGCCATCGACCAATGCGCCGAACAAGTGATGGCCGCCTACCCCATCGACCTGCTGCTGCCCTGTGGCAACGCCATCCAGCTTGCCCGGCACACCACCCTGGGCCAGACGGGAAACTCTGGCGGACTCACGGCCGATGGCTACCACCTGCAAGATGGCATTGGGCGATATACCGAGGCTTGCGTGGTGGCGCAGACACTGCTGCCGCCGGGCAAAACCCTGGGCGACATCCGCGTGCTCGACTCGTGGCGTGTGCCCGACCCGCACAGCTCTGTGACGAATATGTCGCCCGAGGAGCAGGCACTGGCACGGCAATGTGCCGCGCAAGCATCACTGCAGCCTTAACGCGCCTGGCACACCGTGCACAGCCAGCCAGCGTGCTTGCTCGTGGTGAACACGTAGTTGTCCGCGTGGTTGAGCACCGAGGCAAGGTCGTTCCTGAGGCCCTCGCCCGTGAGTTTGAGCAAGCTTTCTTTCATGGTCCACAAGCGAACAAACTGCTCGGCCGGCAGCGGCGCGGCAGCAATGAGCCGCTGCTCGCCGGTACTCATCGTGCGCGAGAGCAGCAGCGGGTCGTAACGGTCGATGCACTCCACGTCAACCCCCACCGGGTGGTCGTCGACCACGCAGGCCGCCGCCAAGCGGCAATGGCTCAGGTTGAAGTAGATGTGCTCGAAGCCCTCGAGGGCCGGCTTGCCCCGCACGCCCCGCACGATGGGCGGCAACTGAGCAAGGCCATAGCACTCGCGCAAGGCCCGTTGGAGCAGCAGCCAGGCTGACACGCACAGCCGCTGGTCGCGCTCGCGACGGTAACGCAGCGCATAACGGCGGCGCTCCTCGCCCACCGCCGCCAGGCCCGCCTGCAGGTCGAGGCTGTCAATATGCTCGTCAAGGTAGAGTTTCATCACAACAATGGGGCACGATGTGAGCGCCGCCTATTGCCTGGCGTTGCGGCCAAGTGGGTGCGCGTCGGCACTGCGCATAAAGTAGTGCATCTTCACCAGCCCGCGGTCGTAGCCCAAGGCAAGTGCCGTGCCCGCCTGACTGGCAAACACGCCGTCGCCCTCGAGCACAAAGCCGCGCGTGCCCAGCGCCGACGACAGTTTCTCGACCACGTCTTGCTCGGTGCGCAGCCCGCAATGGCGCACATTCAGCGTCACGGTGACTGCCGCCACCCGCGCGCCGTAATTGTACTCGGCCGGTGCGCCCGGCGTGGGCACCGTGGCCAAGGTGTCGCCGAATAGGTACTGAATCACAAACGCCCCCTGGTTGGTGGTCAGCTGCTGCTGAGCAAGGTAATCCTCGGGCGGGCCTTGCAGGGCGCGGTTCATATCCATGAGCGTGGTGGCCGGAGTAGCTCCGCAGCACTGCTCGGGCGAGAGCAGCAGGAGCATCGAAGCGGCGGCCAGCGAGGTGTCGAGGAAGCCGCGGGCGGCCTGCGCGTCGTCGACGCTGCCATGCACATGCACAAACCGGGCGTCGCCCACTGCCCTGCCCTGCCGGTCAACGAGCTGGCACACGGTGTCGGTGACCGCGATGTAGCGGTCGGCGGTGACATCGACCAGGCGGTCCCATTGCGCGGCTATCAGCTCGTGGTTCTCGTGGTCCACCAGCCCCATCTTCCCGTTCTTCACCACAACGAAGAAGCCTGCCGGGGTGCGGCTGTAGTGCTGGTAGCCGGCCTGGTCCACGGCCTGGTGGTTGTCGTTGGGGTTGGGCACCTCGCGGCCGTCGCCGCCCAGGCACACCATGCTGTCGCCCTTGACCACCGGCAGCACCCCGCTCACATAGCAGGGCTGTATGATTCGGTATTCGCTTGAACTGGCGTGGTAGCACTCGCGGCCTTGCTTGTCGATGACCGAGAAGTTGGCCGCCGTGTCGCCGGGCTGCCCGGCCTGCACCACCACGGCAAGGTCGCTGTGCAGGAACGGATGGGCGCTGGCATATCGGGCAGCAATCACCGTGTCGCCTTGCTGGTCGATGTACCCCCACAGCCCGTCGTCGGTCTGGTAGGCGGCGCGGCCGCGGTAGAACATCGTGCATTGCGCCACATGGCGCGGCAGCTCCCTGATGGGCTGGCACTGCTTGTCAATCACCATCAGCGGTCCGCCACGCCGGCTGGCAACCGCCACGCCGTCGTCGCTGAACGGCGTGGCCGAGCCGTAGCTCTCGTCATTGACCCGCTGGGTGGGTGCCGACACGTTGTAGTAGTCAAAGGTGCCGTTGTCGTTCATCACACAGAACATATCGTTGACCACGGCACTGGGCACCTGGGCAAAGGCGTCACGAGCCAGCACCTGACCGGTGCTCACATCAAGAATGCTCCACTTGTCGCTGCCCACGAGCTGCACCGGCAAGTAGCGGGTGGCAAAGGGGTAGTCGCCGCCATCGCGGCTGCAACTGGCCAGCAGCAGGAGTAATGCGCAACTCATTAACGCACAATGCGCAAGGTGGCGCAAGGCGCAGGTGCTCGGCTTGGAATATCTGTTGGTCATGACTATGTTCGGTTGCTTGTTGGTTCTCACTTGATCAGGCTGCCCACGGGCGTGATGCCGTTGACCTCGAGGTGGGAATGCCATTTGTCGTAGTAGAGGTTTCCACCGCGCCACTCCACCTCGCCGGGCTGGAAATCAACGGTTTCGCTGCGAATGAACGTCTTGGGCGGGTCCAGACGGTCGCCCACGGCCTCGTTGGTGGCCATACGATAAACATCGATGCCGGTGGCGTAGTAGGCATCCATCGGGGTGTCGATGGCCGACCGGCCAAACGACTGGTCGGTGGGCACCCACCCCACTCCCTGGAAGAACGTCTCGCCCCAGTCGTGCCAGTTCACCTCGTCGGGATGCAGCATCCAGCCGCTCTCCCACCGCGCGGGAATGCCCAACGAGCGCACGAGCGTGATGTAGAGCAGGGTGACCTGCCCGCAGTCGCCGTGGCCGTTGTCGAGCACATACTGCGGGATGTTGGCCAGCGTGCTGTACTCCCGGGCGCCGGCCCAGGGAAACGTGCGCGAAATCCATTGGTAGACCTTGTAGGCCTGCATCACCGGGTTTTCCTCGTCGCCCACAATGCGCTGCGCCAGAGCGCGCATCTCTTCGGTGATGACGATGTGCGGCGCCTCGCTGGCCGTGTAGGCGCGGTAGAGCTCGGTGTCGGTGCGGTAGGGCTCCACCAAGGCAAGCAGGTCCTGCTGCGCGATGTGGCGCTCACCCACCTCGTAGGTGAACGTGTACTCGAAATGGGTGGGCTGGCCTGCCTGGGCCACGGCCTCCATATACACCGTGTGGTGCCTGCTGGCCGTGCTGATGGTGGCGGGGTGGTTGCCCTCCACATAGTTGATGTTGCGCTGCCGCAGGTTCTCGTAGGGGAACGGCATCCACACGCGCAGCGTCTCGCCGGCCGGCACGGCATCGGCATCGACATCGAGCGTGAAGGTGATGTTTGCCCGCCGCCAATCGCGCACGCCCATGCGGTCGGCCGGCGTGCGCATGGCCTCGCGCATGTAGTGGCGGCGGGTGAGGAAGGTCGCCTGCCGCTCCTGCTCGTTGGCCTGGGCAAACTCGTCGCCAAGCAGCCACAGGTTGCGCACGCTCTTGCGGAACCACCACTCCTGCCCGTCGATAGTCATCACCTCGAGCTTGCGTGTGGCCTTCCACCGGTCAATCTGCGCATCGGTGGCCTCGGGAAGCCGCTCGCGAATCAGCGCCGCCCCCTCGGCAGGCGTCAGGTTGAAATCCTTGCGAATGCGGCCCATGATCGTTTGCAGCGAATCGATGCGCACCGCCTCGGCAGCACGCGTCTTCTTGGGCAGCTTGCTCATGATGCGCTCGGCTCGGGCAAACTCCCCCCGGGCAATGCACTGGTTCACCTGCGCCAGCCAGTCGCCGGCCTGCGCTGTCACCGCCGCAAGCAGCAACAGCAGGAAGAATAGGTTGCGTATTCTCATAAGCTATCGTCGTTAGTTTGTTTTGGCTTGCAAATTTAGTAAAAAAATATCGATTAATGAGTTAAGGCGGGTAAAGAAATCAATATATCTGCAATTAAGCGAGAGCAAACAAGAACTCGATCAAGCTTTGCCGAGCGAAAGCAGATTATCTAAATTATTTAAGTACATGACAAAATTTTAAAGATGTCGAAATTGCTGTATTTCTTACCTTTAAGCAGATAGCATGTGATTTCATCAAGTCCATACTTAAAGTAGGAGAAGGCCCTTCGCCCGTTTTTCAGAGTTCTGATGGCCTTGA
>JAFSYB010000099.1 GCA_017443765.1 Muribaculaceae bacterium
AGCTGCGAGCCTCGTCGAGGCTCGCAGCTTGGTCTTTAACATGGAGCCGGGTCTTCGACCCGTCCGACCTCTTCGAGGTCATTGCCCGTCTATCACACTACCGAGCCGACACAGAAACACACGGACTTTTGCAGGTGTCCCGTTTTGTTCTTTTAGTCTTGAGGCATAATGCTCAGCAAGGGACATCACGATGATGTCCCTTGCTGACTGTTGTTGCCTTGATTGTTGGTTGTCAATCAAGTGTGCTTGGCTTCGGTTGTCGGGCGGTTACTTGACGAGCTTGCCGATGGCCTTGCCGTCCTTGACCATGATGTTCACGCCGTTGAACGGGCGTGTGCTGGTCTGGCCCATGGCGTTGACGTAGGTCACCTTTCCGCTGGCGGCGTTGAGGTCGCTGATGGCGGTGATGATGTTCTCGGTGAACTCGGCGTTCATGGTGATGGGAGTGCCGGGCATCTGGAACGAGTAGGTGTTCTCGCCCTCGTCGGTGACGGGCACGCTGGCGCGGCGCAGGCCGGGAGCGGGCTGCTCGTCGACGGTCTCGACGGTGAAGCTGGCCACCTTGTAGCCCTCGGCGGGCGTGAGCACCACGGTCACGGTAGTACCCTCGGCGATGGTGGCGCCACTCTCAATAGGTGTGCCGTTTACGGTCACGGCCATCGAGCCGTTCTCCTGCTCGGCGGTGAAGGTCACCATGCTTTCCACGGGAGGAAGCTCGGCAAAGGTGGCACTCACGCGGAACTCGGTGTCGTCCACATAGTTTTCGGTGAAGGCTCCGGGGAAGTTCTCGGGCAGTACAAAAGCATAGGTGTTGTCACCAGTTTGGGTTACCGACACCTCGCCTTGGCTGATGAAGGTGACAGCGGGTTCGCGGCGCGGCGCATAGTCATCGTCATCATCGTCGATTACAGGCACATATCCTGCAATCACGGTCACGGCACTCACTTCGTAGCCTTCGTTGGGGGTCACCGTTAAGGTTACCGTCTCGCCGATGGCAGCAGCGGCCTTGTCGGCAGTCACGGTGCCGTTGCTCATGGGCTGGATGTTGATGGGATAGGTAGTGGCGGCCTCGCCCTCCTTGTAGGTCACACGCACGGTGGCTGCGCCAGCGGGCATGACAAAGGTGTAGTGGGTGGCATCCACCTGCGTCAGCGTCAGCGCGGTCTCCATGGAGAACATGCCGGCGTTGGGGAACCAGCAGGCGTATGCGGCATCGACCTGGTAGCCAGCGTTGGGCGTGGCGGTGATGGTCACGGTCTCACCCTCGGCGGCCTGGGCCTTGTCGACGCTCGTGGTGCCATTGTCGCGCTGCGTCACGTTCACGGCATACTTCGTGGGCTCGGCTCCCTGGAAAGTGGCGCCCACGCGCACCTTATAGCCGTCGTAGTCCTGATAGGGCTGTGGCATCACAAACGTGTAGTGGCTCTCATCAACCTCGGTGAGCGTCAGCGTTTCCTGCTTGAACCAGCTCAAGGGATAGTGGAAGTCGTCATACTCACTCGGGCTGCGGCGAGGTGCCCACACATCATCAGGATTGTCGATTGTGCTGTAAATCATGGAAATCACACCGAGTTTGGTCAGCGTGTTGCCCTCGTCGGGGGTGATGGTGAGCGTGACCGTTTGCCCGGCAACAGCCTCTGCCACATCGGCCAGCACCGTGCCGCCCGTGATGTCCTCGTAGGTAATCTCATACTTCGGGGCATTGGGGTCGGCCACAAAGGTAGCACTCACCTTGAACTCGGTATTGCTCACATAGTTGGGAGTGAGCACGTTGGGCAGTTCGGTGGGCAACGTGAATGTGTAGTGGGTGTCATCGACCTGAGTCACGGTGATGGAACCCTGCCCATACCACACGCCTGCACGACGTGGGGCGCGTGCGCCTCCGCTGCCACCCTGAACCTCGTAGCCTGCGACGACTGTCACCGCATCGGTCATATAGCCGGCATTGGGTGTTACGGTGAGTGTCACCGTCTCGCCGATGGCCGCAGCGGCCTTGTCGGCCACCACGGTGCCTCCGGTGACAGACTGGATGTTGATGGGATAGGTGGTAGCCCAGGCTGCAGCGCAGCCGCACAGCAACATCACGCACAGCATCATGAATTGTTTAAAATTTCGCATAACAATAAAATTTGGTTAATTAAAAGGGGTTTGAAATCTCGATTTTGTGGTTTGGCATCGAAACGGCTCGTAATCGAAAAGAGGTGCTTGCCCCACCGAAATCAATAGCCGCCCAACCACACTGCAAAAATACTGCCGCCCAGACACTCGCAACGACAAAAGCAGTTCAAATGCGCAATAAAGCATACAAACGCGCCATTGTGGGTTCAAAATGCAACTGTGCGTACAAATGAGCTGTGTGAGCGTGCGGCGCGGCTATGGCAGCCTGTTTTTTCGTCAGCCGATGCGTGCCGTGTGTAAAAAAATGCGTAACTTTGCGCCATGTTTACCGAAGCCGAGCATTTTTTCAGCCTCTCGTGCATGGCCTACGTGCTGACGGGCGTGTTTGTAGCCGCCGTGCGGTGGTTCCACACGTGCCTCCCCTATGGGAGTGAGACAGGCTATTACCACCCCGCCCGGCGACTAATCACCGCCACTTTCCTCTCGGCAGTGGTGGTGCTGCCCTATGTGCTTCGCCCATCGGATGCCGGGGCGTGGACTTTTGCCAAAAGCTTTTTCCTGTTTGCCGACCTTTACTATTGCGCGGTGCTGCTGTTCACCTACTTCGGCTCCATCAAGCACTGGACGCCCTGGAGGCGCGTGGCCTGGACGCTCGCGGCTGTCTTCGGCGTGCCGTTGGCCGGGCTGTGTGTGGCCACACTGGCCGGTGTGCCGCTCTCCACGGCGCAATGTGCCACCATCATGCGGTGCGCTGTGGCCGGTGGCGTGGCAGCCACGGCCTTCTGCCTGTGGGCCATAGGCAAAATCAGCCTCTGGATTAAAGAAATCATCGAAGACAACTATTCCAACCCCGACGACTTCCCGGTGCGCTACGCACGCTGGATTGTACTTGCCCCCCTGCTGCATATTGTGCCGATATGGGCAGTGGTCCTGCTCGACAGCCAGGCGATGATGGCTACCATGCAATGGATGCTGGTGGTGTTCAACGTGGTGTTCCTGATTTCGATACTCCACACGCAGCGCAGCGGTGCCACGGCACACGCCGACTGCCGCACCGGTGAGCAGCCGGCCGCCGGGGGTGCCTGCGCGCCAGCGCAGCCGTCCGGCATCGAGGGCTTCCACCAAGCCGGTGACCCCGCCGCGTCCAGCACCGCGACGGTCGACAACGACAACGATGCCGGGCAGGGCATCTCGCAGGAGCGCGTTGCCGAGCTGAAGCGCGAGCTGGTCGCACTCGTCGAGGGGCAGCAGCTCTTTCTCAAGCCCCACCTCACCATGGCCGAGGTGGCCGGGCTGTGCACCTATGGCCGCACATATGTGAGCCATGTGTTCAAGAGCGAGCTGGGAGGCTTCTTCAACTATGTGAACCACCTGCGACTGCGGCACGCCAGCGACTACCAGGCGCAGCACCCCATGGCCACCCGGGACGAGATTGCCACGGCCTCGGGCTTCACCTCACGACAAGCCTACTACAACGCCCGCCGCCGACTGACCCGGGAATAACGATTGGGCCACATCGGCCAACGATGAAACGTGCCGCCAACTGTTGACTTTGCCCACTTTGCAACGTCATGCTAAAACATAGCTCCGCGATGATGGAAACTGACGTTTTTTTTAGACTAAAAGTACAAAGAGATAAATTATGGTGGGTTCTATAAATTGCAAAAATGAGATGAATGGTTTTGGACGTCTTGGGTTGCTTGCTGGCATCTTTTGCCTCAACTACTTGAACCGTAGCCCGCTACTGCTTCGCGCAGCTTGAGGCAAAATCTACTCAGCAATCAATCCCAACACGACTCAAGCAATTTATAGAACCCACCTTATATATAATGCAGCAATTTGTTTTTTAGATATGTATGTTTTTGTTCTTATGTCCTTTTCGTCTTGAATCACGATAATTCAGCTTTATAAAGTGGAAAAAATAAAAGGTGTGTATTAGGTTTTACAAAACAAGAGATATGAAAACGAGACTGATTCTTGCCGTGGCGGCATTGGCTGTCACGGCATTGGGCGGCAGTGCCGCCGAGGGGCGTTTGCTCCGATTCCCGGCCACCAACGGCCAGGAGGTGACCTTCAGCTACGCCGGCGACCTCTACACGGTGTCCATCCACGGCGGCACGGCGCGGCGGCTCACCTCGCACAACGGCTACGAGGCATTCGCGCGCTACTCGCCCGATGGGCGGCAGCTGGCCTTCACCGGGCAGTACGACGGCAACACCGAGGTGTACGTGATGCCTGCCGAGGGCGGCGAGCCACGGCGCGTGACGTTCACCGCCAGCAACCCCCGCGACGACTGGGGCGACCGCATGGGGCCGAACAACATTGTGATGACGTGGACCCCCGACGGCCAGGGCATCGTCTTCCGCAACCGTGTGGGCGACAGCTTCGACGGCCAGCTGTGGACGGCTCCCGTCGATGGCTCGCTTCCCACCCAGATGCCTCTGCCCGAGGGCGGCTTCTGCTCCTACTCGCCCGACGGCAAGTTGATGGCCTACAACCGCGTGTTCCGCGAGTTCCGCACCTGGAAATACTACCGCGGCGGCATGGCCGACGACATCTGGATTTACGACCCCGCCACCAAGCAGGTGCGCAACATCACCAGCAATGTGGCGCAGGACATCGTGCCCATGTGGATTGGTGACGAGATTTTCTACATCAGCGACCGCGACATGACGATGAACATCTTTGCCTACAACACGCGCACGGGCACCACCGAGAAGGTGACCCACTTCACCGACTACGACGTGAAGTTTCCCAGCTGCGGTGGCGGGGTGATTGTGTTTGAGAAAGGCGGCTACCTCTACACGCTCGACCCCACAACGCGGCAGACGGCGCAAATCCATGTGGAGATGAATAGCGAGAACAGCTTTGCCCGCGAGGAGCTCAAGCAGCTCAAGGACTATGTGACCGCCGCCGGCCTGTCGCCCGATGGAAGCCGCCTGGCGGTGAGCGCCCGCGGCGAGGTGCTCGATGTGCCCGTGAAGCACGGCGTGACGCGCAACATCACCCACACCGCCGGTGTGCACGAGCGCAACGCGCAGTGGAGCCCCGATGGCAAGCACATCGCCTACATCAGCGACCAAACGGGCGAGACCGAGCTGTGGATGCGGCCCGCCGACGGCGGCGACCCCATCCAGCTCACCCGCGACAACGACACCTACATCCACGACTTCACCTGGAGTCCCAAGAGCGACCGCATCGTGTACACCGACCGCGAGAACCGCATCGTGCTCGTGGACGTGGCGGCACGCAGCAAGCAGACGCTTGTGCAAGACAGCCTCAGCAGTTTCGCTGCTCCCGAGTTCTCGCCCGACGGACGTTGGCTCACCTACTACCAGATGACGGGCAACGAATACAACGTAATCATGCTCTACGACATCGCCGCCCGCAAGGCCACGCAGGTGACCGACAACTGGTTCGACAGCAACTCGCCCGTGTTCAGCAGCGACGGCAAGTACCTCATCTTTGCCTCGGGGCGCGACTTCAACCCCATCTACAGCAAAATTGAGTGGAACTTCGCCTACGGCTCGATGGAGGGCATCTACTTGGTGATGCTCAGCAAGGACACGCCATCGCCCTTCCTGCCTGCCGACGACCAGGTGAAAGTAGGCGAGGAAGCCCCCGAGAGCGACAAGGCCTCCGACAGCAAGAAGAAAGGTCGCAAGGCTGCCAGCGACGACAACGCCGTGAAAATCGACCTCGACGGCATAGGCAACCGCATCGTGAAGCTCCCCATCAGCACCGGCAGCTACGGGGCTTTCGCCTGCAACGGCACCCATGTGTGGTACTACGGCAACGGCGGCACACACCTCTACGACCTCAAGGAGCAGAAAGACGAGCTCATCGCCGCCGGGGCACGCATGACCCCCTCGACCGACATGAAACGCGCCATCTTCTTCAAAGGAGGAAACATCTACGTCACCCCGCTGCCCATGGGCAAGGTGGAGCTGAACGAGGCCGTGAACCTGGGCGAGATGACCGCCATGGTGAACTACGACCAGGAGTGGGCGCAAATCTTCGACGAGGCCTGGCGCGCCTATCGCGACGGCTTCTACGTCAAAACCATGCACGGCGTGGACTGGAAAGCCATCCACGACAAGTACGCCGTGCTGCTGCCATACGTGAAGAATCGCCTCGACCTCACTTACGTGATTGGCGGCATGATTGGCGAGCTTGCCTGCGGTCACGCCTACGTGGATGGCGGCGACCACATCAAGGCCCGCCAGCAAAAGATTGGCATGCTCGGTGCCGACATCGTGCGCGACGGGCAGGGATTCCGCATCGAAAAAATCCTGCCCGGTGCCCCCGACCGTGGCGAGCTGCGCTCGCCGCTCACCGAGCAGGGCATGAATGTGAAGGCGGGCGACTTCATCACCGCCCTCGATGGCGTGCCGACGTCAACCGTCAACAACATCTACACCCTGCTTCGTGGCAAGGCCGGTGTGAACACCGAGCTCACCATCGCCGACAACGCCGCCGGCGCCAATGCCCACAAGGTGGTGGTGAAACCCATCCAGAGCGAGTATGACCTGCGCCACCACGAGTGGGTGCAGCACAACATCGACTATGTGACCGAGAAGACCGATGGCCGCGTGGGATATATCTACATTCCCGACATGGGTCCCGAGGGGCTGCGCGAGTTCTCGCGCTACTACTTCGCCCAGACCGACCGCGAGGCGCTCATCGTTGACGACCGCGGCAACGGCGGCGGAAACATCTCGCCCATGGTCATCGAGCGCCTTCTGCGACAGCCCTACCGACTGACCATGTTCCGAGGCAGTTCCTACAACGGCACCATACCCGAGAGAACCGTCTACGGCCCCAAGGTGCTGCTCGTGAACAAATACTCGGCCAGCGACGGCGACCTGTTCCCCTGGAGTTTCAAGGAGAACAAAATCGGCACCGTGATTGGCACCCGGTCGTGGGGCGGCATCGTGGGCATCAGCGGCTCGCTGCCCTACATCGACGGCACCGACATACGCGTGCCATTCTTCACCAACTACGACACACGCGGCCACTGGATTGTGGAGAACCACGGCGTGGACCCCGACATCGTGGTCGACAACGACCCCGCGCTGGAGTTCCAGGGCATCGACCAGCAGCTCGACAAAGCCATCGAGGTCATCCTTGACCAGCTGCGCGACCGCAAACCCCTGCCCAAGACCCCGGCTCCACGCACCATGCACGACTTGGGACTGTGACGAGCTATCAGCTGTCACCTTGAAACAGTCGTTGCAACGAACCGCATGAATGGTTGATTCGACCAAAAGAACACAAGGAACAAAAGAATGACCGACTTGGCGCATCTTATCTCGCAATTGATTGACACATAAGTGTGCCTGTCATGATTTAGCCCCCCGCAAAACATGGGTTTTGCAGGGGGCGTTTTCATCATAGATGGTGGTGCGTGCATCGTGAAGCGGAGGCCAGAGCTTGCCACACGCAGGGTGAAACGCGCACGGCTGGAGGTCTGCATGAGGCCGACGGCCTCAAAGTGAATGAATCCCCTTGTTTTTCTGAATCTTTTGTTCCTTTTAGTCTAAAATCACAGAGCCACAAAACCACAGAGCCTCGAAAACACAACAAATGCACCAAAGTTGGTGCATTTGTTGTACGTCGCGGCCGCGACGTACTTGCGGTGGAGGTAAACGTGAATTACTGGGCCAGAATGATGTTAATCAGCTCGTTGAGGTCGGAGATGTCGGTGATTCCGTCGCCGTTGAGGTCGGTGTTGTCCGGCACATTGATGCCCTCAAGAATGAGGTTGATAATCACGTTCACATCCTCCACGTCCACACCACCGTCGCCGTTGAAGTCGCCCGGCTCGGCCGGCTCGTCGCCCGTGTCGATGCCCTCGATGTGCTGGAACTCCTTCCAGCCAGTAGCGGCTTGGTATTTCTCGACCGAAGGCAGCGGCACATAAAGCGTGGCATTGGCAAACACCTCGTTGCTAAAGAACGCACTGCCTTCTTCGATTGTGGGAGGCTCCGTGGCCACACTTGTCACCTGTGTGGTGGCGGTGATGGTGCTGAAAGCACTGGATTCCAGCTCCTGCACACTTGCGGGCAGATAAACCTCGGTGAGTTCGACATTACGCGCAGCCTGCTTTGCAATCACCGTCACACCGTCGGGCACGCGCAGCACCGTGTTCTCGCGGCCCTGCGGCACCGACACCAGGCGGACAGGGTTGCCGGCCTCGTTGATTTCATAGAGGCAGCTGTCCAGCTCGGCAAAGTGGGTGTTTCCCTCGGCCACTTGAATGCGTTTCACATTCGGACACTTGGTGACGGGGTTGAACATAATGGTCTCCACCGTGCTGGGAATGGTGATGGTTTTCAGCGAGTTGGTGCTGAAGAACACATTGCCGTCCATAAACTTGAGTCCCTCGGGCAACATTGCATCGACCAGGCCGGTGTTGCAAAACACGGTGGTGGAGATGTACTCCAGCTGGCCGTTGCAGGTGTAGGACGTGAGGCCGGTGCAGCCCATAAAGGCGAAGTGCTCCAGGCGCTTCACGTTCTTGAGGTTCACGCTGGAAAGGTCGGGGTTGTTTTGGAAGCCGCAGCTGTCGATACGTTCCAGCGATTCGGGCAGGCTCAGGCTCTTGAGCTCGTTGCCGGCAAAGCACATCATGGGTATCACGTTCACGCCTTCGGGCACGGTGAGGTTCTCGATGGAGCAGCAGTAGAAGTCATGCTTGTTCAGGACAATGTTCTCGGGCAGACTCACGCTGGCGACATTCACGCAGCCGCTCCACACACTCTCGCCCAGCACCACACCGGCACTCGGCAGACGCACGCTGGTGAGCTTACGGCAGTCGGTAAAGGCACGGTGCTCAATGCTGGTGATGCCGCTGTGGAAAGTGACGTTGGTCAAGTCGCTGTTACCATAAAAGGCATAGGGGGCGATTTCGGTGATTTGATCAGGTATGGTGACCTGCGAAACATAGGTACCCTCTCCCGTGGCACTCACGAGTTTGTGGCCAGGGAATGCAATGAGTCGGTTTCCCTCTTTGTTGGTGAGCATGTTGACCAGCGACCCCTGCGGTTCAATCGCGAGTTTGGCAAAGTAAGGATTGTTGCTCTGAACGGTGATATGCCCGAGTTTGTTGTTTACAAAGGCAATCTCAGAAACAAACTGCATGGTGGCCGGCAGGCGCACACCACTGCCACCACTGCTGTTCCCGCTGCCGTCGAATGCGCCGTTGTCGATGTAAATCATGCCCTCGGGCAGGGTGACCATACCCGTCAGCGTGGCGTTCATAAATGCACCTGGCCCGATGCCGTAGACTGTGTACTCGACGCCCTCGTGCGTCACCGTAGCGGAAAAGTCACTGGTGCCGATGTCTTGATAGGGGTTGCCGTTTGTGGGCGCGGTGACCTGAGCCCAATGGTTGGTCTGGTCCACAATCTGGTAGTAAAGCTTGCCCGATTTGAACGTGGGATAGTCGTCCTGGGCTGTTGCAACCAGCGAGAAAAGCATGGCCGCAAGACAGAAGAAAGTTTTTTTCATACTGTGAGTTATTGGGTTAGAATTTGATTGATAATCTCGTTAATATCGCCAATATCGGTGACCCCGTCACCATTGATGTCGGCATTGCCGGCAAGCTGGTTGGCGGTGATGTTCTCAAGAATAAGATTGATAATCAGGTTCACGTCCTCCACATCAACCGTGCCGTCGCCGTTGAGGTCGCCGGGCATGGCGGGTTCGTCGCCCGTGTCGATGCCCTCGATGTGCTGGAACTTGCCCCAGTACTCATCAGCCTGGTATTTGTCGAGTGCCTTCAGCGGCACACGCAGGGTGGCTGCGGCGTAAACCTCGTCGTCAAAAATGCCATTGATGGGCGGTTCCACAGCCAAGCAGGTTACCAGGGTGATGGCCGTGGCACCCGAGAACGTGTTCTCGGTGATGGTTTGCATCGTTGCCGGAAGGCACACCTGCTCCACAGGCACCTCACGCACCGCCTGCAGAGCCATTGCCGTCACACCCTCGGGCACAGCGAGCACTTTGTTGGCACGCGCTTGCGGAACAGCAACCAAGCGCACGGGGTTGCCCGCACCGTCGATTTCGTAGAGGCAACTGTCAACCTCGGCAAAGTGGGTGTTGCCCTCGGCCACCTGTATGCGAGGCAGCGCCGTGCAGCCCACCACGGGATTATAGACAATGGTTTCCACTGTGCCGGGAATGGTCACGCTGGTGAGCGAGGTGGTGCGGAAGAACGTGTTGCCGTCGAGCTGCAACAACCCCTCGGGGAGCTGGCCGCTGGTGAGCGCGGTGCGACAGAACACACTGGTGCCGATACGCTCCAACTTGCCGTTGCAGGTGTAGCTCTTCAGGCTCGTGCATCCCATGAACGCGAAATGGTTGATTTCTTTCACGTTGTTCAGGTTCACCGATGTCAGTTCGGCGTTGTTCTGGAAGCAGCAGCTGTCAATCAGCTCCAGGGTGCCAGGCAGGTTGATGGTCTTGAGGTTGTTGCTGCCAAAGGCCATGAATCCCACGCTTTTCATGCCCTCGGGCAGCGTGAGGCTCTCCAGGCCGCACATATAGAAAGTGTGCCGAGCCAACTTCTCCATGCCTTGCGGCAGATTCACGCTGGTGAGGCTGACGCATGAACTCCACACCGAGTTGCCCAGCTCCACAGCAGGATTGGGCAGACTCACGGTAGTGAGCTTTTCGCAGTCGTAAAACGCGGCATCACCAATCTTGGTCACCGTGGCCGGAATGGTCACACTGGTAAAGTTGGGATGCTTATAGAAAGCGTATTCATTGATTTCGGTGATGGCCTCGGGAACCACATATTGCGTGACGTAGGTAGCTCCATTATCAAAATTGATGACCATGGCACCGGCCACGGCAATGAGTTTGTTGCCGGCTTTGTTAACGATGGTCGACACATCGCGGCCTTGCGACGGGGCGGCAATGCGCTTGAACTCGGGGTTGTTGTCGTCCACAGCAAGGAAGCGGAACTTGTTGCCGCCCAGTGCTATCGGGGCGAGCATGGTGAGCGTGGAGGGCAAGCGCAGGGAGATGCCCGTGGCACCATCAAAGGCACCGTTGTCGATATAGATGAACCCCTCGGGCAGGCGGACGACCGCGTTTTCGGGGAATACGGCCTTGGCAAACGCACCCGGCCCCACACCCAGCACGGTGTACTCCACCCCGCCGCTGGTCACCGTGGCCGAGAAGTCGGCCGTGGCGATGTTTTGATAGACATCATCGGGGTTGTCGGGATTCTTGTCCACAATGCGCACCCAGCGGTTGGCCTCGTCGACCACCTCGTAGCGCAACTTGCCCGACGTGAAGAACGTCTGGGCATTCACAGCCAGTGCCAAAACAGCGACACTGCATAGCGTAAATAGTTTCTTCATAAAAATTAGGTTTTTGCAATAGTTGGGTCGTTCACTCCCTAGTGTTACTAAACGGCTGCAAAATTAGCGATTATTTTAATAACTTGCAAGTGGGGAGCTCATCTTTCACACGAATTATCATGTATTCATCACAAAACGCAAAAAGGCAAGAACCCGTTGCTGAACTTGGCCGCTGGGTTCCCGGCTGCAAAACGGGGCATACGCCAGCAAGCAAGATGTGCGAGGGCCGGGCTGGCTGGTTCAGAAGCGCACGCCGGCCAGCAGGGAAAAGTCCTCGATGGCGTAGATGAAGTGATGCTCGGCCGACTTGTAGCGGTGCAAATCCACATAGCCCTGAAGGCCCAAAAAGAACTGGCGGTGGTTGTAGACCAGCCCCATGCGGAAAGTGGAATTGAGCGACCACGCCGAGGCCTTTTCCTCGATTTCGGTGGCGAGCATCTGCCGGTAGCCCACATAGGGCGTGACCGTGACGTTGAGCAGCCACTGTCGCCCCAGCACCCAGTTGAAGCCATAGCCCGCCGAGACACAGTAGTCGTTGTAGAGGTAGCCCGGCAAGGAGGTGGAGCCGGGAACCACCAATGAACGTATCTCAGCTGGCATCTGCTCGGTGTCGAAACTCATGTCGTGGTGCTGGATATTGATGCCCACCAGCACCGAGCCGGCACTGCGGCGCTGGTATTTCGAGTAGCAATATGCCGCCGCGTGAGCATAGTGGTTGTGATTCAGGAAATAGTTCGCACTCACGCCGTATGCCTTGCGGTGCAGGCCCGAGAAGCGGCCAATGTGACCCACATTGTGTCCATGCTGGGTGAAATCAACCGCGCACTTGCCGTGATTCTCGAATAGGAAAGCATCGGCCGAGAAGCGCGCACAGGTGAACGTGAAGTCGACCTTCTTGCTCACCTTCTCGCCATGCACCAGGTTGGTCACGCACGCCGTGTAGCCCACGCTCACGGCCATGAACGACAACTGAACACCCACGTTGGCGGTGAGGTCGCTGTGCATAAAGGCCCAGATGTCGTCGTCGAACGGCCTGCCGGCGTAGCTGTCTAACCAGTTGTTGTTCTTGACGATGAATTTCCAGTTCTTGCCAGTGCTTTTCACATAGGCGGTGTCGTAGCTGTTGAACGCATGGTCGCCCCACTTGTATGCCTTCCAGCAAAAGTTGATGAATCGCGGGTAGTCGATGGTTCCGCCGGTGAAGTCCACTTTTCCGTGCTTGAGCGCGCGCCACCAGTATCGGCTGTCGCGCACGGTGTCGAAGGGTTCCGACAATTTTTCCTTGATGCGCTGACGCACGCGGCTCTTGATGCGCTGCAGCCTGTTCTCGCGCACGGACACAGTGTCGGCCGAGACAGTGTCGGCCACTGCCACAACAGCCTCAGCCGGCAGCCCGCCGGTTTCAGACATCGCACCGGTTGCAGCAGCCATCACGCACAAGCAGCCGGCGTGCAGCAAAAACAGCAATATGCAGACAAGCTTTCTCATCACACCGCAAAATTACGCATTTTGCCCGAACCACCCAAACAAAACCACCTGAAAACCGAAGCCGTGCCCGGAAACTCATTTGAGGTGGGTTCTATAAATTGCAAAAATAAGTAGCAATGTTTCGGCCATCTCGAGGGGGGCGGGATAAACCATTCACCTTAAATTTTTGCAATGTATTGAACCCACCCCTTAATTCCGCAGCACTATAATTTAACAAACTTTATAACATCCTGAGGAACAAAAAGTTCCTCAGGATTTTGTCATGTCAGAGATTTCACCTAATTTAGTGCTGCAAAAACAACCAGACAAAAACTCTGAACGACA
>JAFSYB010000100.1 GCA_017443765.1 Muribaculaceae bacterium
AGCTGCGAGCCTCGTCGAGGCTCGCAGCTTGGTCTTTAACATGGAGCCGGGTCTTCGACCCGTCCGACCTCTTCGAGGTCATTGCCCGTCTATCACACTACCGAGCCGACACAGAAACACACGGACTTTTGCAGGTGTCCCCTAATTCGTGCAATTCGCATTGAGTTTGAATCACCCGCACCCTGCTTCACCGGGCGGGGGCCAGGCGGGGGTGCTGCGCTAACGGTCGTTGTCACTCAAGAGGAACTTTCGCAGTGCCGTGTAGCCGTTGTTGAGCGGTGTCACGTGGCGCGTGCCTTGCAGGAAGCGGACGAGCTGCAGGGGCATGTCCACCGGGCGTCCGGTGGCGGCCTCGACGGTGGCACTGAACTTTGCCGGGTGCGCGGTGGCGAGGGTGATGCCCGTCTCGCCGGGTTGCAGGTCGTCGGCCAGCCCACGCCAGGCAATGGCACTCTGCGGGTCGAGCAAGTATTGGTGCTCGCCAAACACGTGGGCAATGGTGTCGAGGATGTCGGTGTCGGTGTAGCTGCGGGCATGCACCACCTGGCGCACCTGCTCCACATCGCCCAGCAGGGCGGTGACACGAGCAAAGTTGGTGGGGTTACCGGCATCGAGGGCCGGGGCGATGCTCGTCACCGACGGGCGCGGGGTGAACTGCCCGGTGCACACATAATTATAAAAGATGTTGTTCTCGTTCTCGACCGACACAAACCGCGTGATGGGCAGCCCCATGGCACGAGCCATCAGCCCCGAGGCCAAGTTGCCCAGGTTGGCGCAGGGAACAGCCACCACCAAAGGTTTTCCGGCGTGGCCCCGTTGCAAAAGCTGCGCGTAGGCCCAAAAGTAGTAGAACGTTTGGGGCAGGAGGCGTGCCACGTTGATAGTGGTGGCGCTGGTGAGCGTGAGCTGCCGGTTGAGTTCGGGGTCGCGAAACGCCTGCTCGGCAAGCTGCTTGCAGTCGTCAAAGGAGCCGTTGACCTCGAGCGCGGTGACATTGCCGCCGAGCGAGGCGAACTGCGCCTCCTGCACATAGCTCACGCCGTCGCGGGGGTAGAGCACATAGACGTGCACGCCGCGCACGTGGGCAAAACCGTTAGCCACGGCACTGCCCGTGTCGCCCGATGTGGGCACAATCACGTTCACGCGCCGGCCGGGGCGTTGCCGCGTAAAGTGAGCCATCAGGCGAGCCATGAAGCGCGCCCCCACGTCCTTGAAGGCCATGGTGGGGCCGTGGAACAGCTCCAGCACATAGCGGTTGTCACCCATCTGCCGCAGGGGAATGGGGAAGTTGAGCGTGTCGTCAACAATGTCGTGCAGCACATTGGGCGGCACATCGCCCTGAAGGGCGAAGTTGGCCAGCGCAAAGCCGATGTCGGGGAGCGTCATGCCTGCCATGTTGTTGACAAACGGCTGCGGCATGCGCACAATGCGCTCGGGCATATACAGGCCGCCATCGGTTGCCATGCCCTTGAAGATAGCCTCTTCAAGGGTGACGGTCTCGCTCGGATTGTTGGTGTTGTAATATCTCATTTGATGACGGTTCCCGGCGCAGCGGGATTAAACGTGTTTTTCACCCACACGGGAATGTGGCGCTCTGCCACGGGTCGCAAGGTTGGTGCATAGATGACCTTGGCACCGGTGTCGCACATCTGCTGGGCCTGCGCGTAGGTCATCTCGGGTATCACAGTGGCCTCGGGGTGTGTGCGTGGGTCGGCGGTCATGAAGCCGTCCACATCGGTCCATATTTCCAGGCACTCGGCCTGCAGGGCGGCGGCCACTAAGGCGGCGGTGTAGTCGCTGCCGCCACGCCCCAGGTTGGTCTTGTCGTCGCTGTCGGCATCGCCGGCGATAAAGCCCTGCATCACAATGCGCTGCGCCGAGGTGTTGCCCAGCTCCTTGATGATGAGCCGCCGGGTGAGCTCCGCGTCGAGGCGGTGGCCACTGCCGGTGGAGCGCGTCTTGATAAAGTTGGGCGAGAAGCGAGGCTCGGCACCATCAATCAGGCAGGTGACAATGGCACTCGACATGATTTCGCCATGTGCCACAATGGCATCGCCGACACGCTCCACCTCGCGCTCGGTCAAGCCGCTGCTCAGGCACAGCATCGAGTAGAACGAGCGCAGGTTGCCGTCGATGAACTGCTCCACCACGGCATTGCACTGCCCTTGCAGGCGGGTGGGAACCACGCCGGCAATCACATCGAGGTGGCGCTGCCGCATCTGTTCCAAAATGTCGTCGTAGTGTTCGTCATGCGCCAGCGCAAGCCGGGTCATCTCGATGAGCTGGTTGGTCACGCCACCCAGGGCGCTCACCACCACCATTACCTGGCCAGGACAGGCTTCCACAATCTGCTTCACATTGCGCAGGCTCTCGACCGAACCCACCGATGTGCCTCCAAATTTCAATACTTTCATGCCGCAAACCCCACAGGGCCTTATTAATTATATCGTTGAGTTTATTTACATAGTTACTATCATATAACGAAAATCGTGCCAAAATATTTGCTGGTTTGTGGCGTAAAGCGTACCTTTGCAGAAATGAAAACGATTGACGACATTTTCAACCTTCGCGACGAGCAGCCTGAGCCGCTTGCCGGTTCGCTGCTGGTGGCTCGTCCCACGGTGGGTGATCCCTGCTTCGGGCGCTCGGTGATTCTTGTGGTAGAGCATGGCGAGCAAGGCACGATGGGCTTGATACTCAACCGCATCACCAATCTCACCACAGCACGGCTGCTCGATGAGATGGTGGACACGCTGCTGCCCGTGAACGGTGCAATCCCCATCTTCCTGGGTGGGCCGGTGAAGACCGACGAGCTGCTCTTTGTGCACAACCTGCCAGTTAGTGAGTTCCCCGGCGGCGAGGCTATCGGCGAGAGCGGATTATCAATCGGCGGCGACTTCGAGGTGCTCAAGCGCCTGCTGGCCGAGCGTGCCGACCTGGCCTCGCACTTGCGGCTGTGTGTGGGTTACAGCGGCTGGGAGCGCGGCCAGCTCGCCGACGAGCTCGCCCGCCACGACTGGGTGGTGCTCGACGGCTGCAACGGCACGGAACTCCTCAACACCCCACATGATGAACTATGGCTCCGGGTGGTGTCGCGCTTTGGCGACCGCTACCGCCTGTGGCTCAACTGGCCCGCAAACCCCGAAATGAACTGACACCGACTTCTCATATCGGCAAAAATAATTCTCAAATCCGCAAAAAGGAGGGAAATTGCGGATTTGAGAATGATTTTTGGCAAAGAAATAGGTGGTTATTTGAAAGAATGCAGTAATTTTGCCTGTGAAATTAATTTGCGGCGTTTCAACAGCGAGCCGCTGGTGATAGTTACAAACTCTTATTAAATGTTGATTTTATGAAAAGGATTTACAAGCAACTCATTGCGCTGGCGGCACTGGTGTGCATGCCGACGATGGTTTCGGCCACGACGGGCGATGTGACCGGCGACGGTGCTGCCGACATCGACGACGTGAACATGATTATCAACCAGATGCTGGGCTTCGAGACCGGACTGAACTGCGATGCCAACGGCGACGGCAGCGTGGACGTGGACGACCTGAACCTGGTCATCAACGTGCTGCTGGGCCTGGTGCCCGACGACCCCGGTGTGACACCCGAGGATGAGGTGTTCACCGTAGAGGGCGTGACATTCAAGATGATTTATGTCGAGGGCGGCACGTTCCAGATGGGCGGGCGCGACCTCACCCCCATTGGCGGCTTCAGCACCAAGAGCAACCTGCCAGGGCACCAAGTCACCGTGTCATCGTTCAAAATCATGGAAACGGAGTGCATTCAGGCACTTTACTACGCGCTCATGCCCGAAAACTGCGACATTGAGAACGAAGACGAGTACTACTACAGGACGTGGAAGAAGTGGCGCGACGATGCCTATCCCGCCGAGTGTGTGAAATGGGACAACGCAGTGCTCTTTGCGCAAAAGCTGAGCGAGCTCACCGGCCGCACGTTCCGCCTGCCCACCGAGGCCGAATGGGAATGGGCCGCCAAGGGCGGTGTCAAGAGCGAGGGCTACCTCTATTCGGGCAGCGACGACATCTATCAGGTGGGCAATGTGCACTTCCCCTCCAGCTCGCCCTATGAGCAGACACTGAAAGTGCCCAAGACCAAGGCTCCCAACGAGCTGGGCCTCTACGACATGACGGGCAACCAGATGGAATGGACCAACGACGTGGGCTACCTCTACAGCGAGGACGAGCAGGTGAACCCCGAGCATGGTGGTGGCTACATGATGGATTTCGGCACCAATTCGGCCGACTACCGCGTGCTTCGTGGCGGCAGCCGAGACTATTTCAACTATATGTGGGCATTGTGCGCCAACGAAGGCCGCGGTGCCTTGGTGAAAACCAGCAACCAGCCAGGTAACGGATTCCGACTCGTGCTCGTGAACTGATGGACGAGCTACGAGCTACGAGCTACGGGCTACGAGCTGCGATACGAGTGAGATATAAATAATTTAAATATTTAGACTATGAAAAGGATTTACAAGCAACTCATTGCGCTGGCGGCACTGCTGTGCATGCCACTGATGGCCTCGGCCGTGACGGGCGACGTGACGGGCGACGGTGCTGCCGACATCGACGACGTGAACATGATTATCAACCAGATGCTGGGCTTCGAGACCGGACTGAACTGCGATGCCAACGGCGACGGCAACGTGGATGTTGACGACCTGAACCTGGTCATCAACGTGCTGCTGGGCCTGGTGCCCGAAGACCCCGGTGTGACACCCGAGGACGAGACCTTTACTGTTGCCGATGTGGAGTTCAAGGTTATCTATGTCGAGGGAGGCACCTTCACCATGGGTGGCGAAAGCCGCATTGTGGAACTCGAGGCGTATACACCCTATCTGAACGCCTTGAACCGGAGCCTGGAAAAATCCCTGCCGGCACACGAGGTGACACTCTCCTCCTATAAAATCATGGAAACCGAGGTCATCCAGAAGCTGTTCTACGCGCTGATGGGCGATGAGACCGTGCCCAGTGAAGACGATTACTATTACCGCTCGTGGAAGGAAAACCGCAACAACGCTTTACCCGAGCAATATTGCACTTGGGAGCAGGCCGTGGAGTTTGCCAGCCGCTTGAGCGCGGCCACCGGACGCACTTTCAGCCTGCCCACCGAGGCACAGTGGGAGTTTGCCGCACGAGGTGGAAACAAGAGCCAGGATTACATCTTCCCTGGTGGCAACAATGTCTACGCAGTGGGTGATGTGCACACGGCGGACTACTACCTGAATGAGTACAGTGAACCCAAGCAGTTCAAGCCCAACGAGCTGGGCATCTACGACATGGCCGGCAACGTGAGTGAGTGGTGTCTGGATGAGGCTCATTACTACACAGCCGACCCGCAGACCGACCCCACTATGGGTGGCGGATATTTGATTAACTCCTCTGAAAATACGCGTATAATTCGGGGTGGTGATGTGAATTGTTTCCCCTATTCACACGCGGTATGCACCCCGATAGGCCGCAGTTTTTTTGCCAAGACTGTCCGTCAACCGGGTATGGGATTCCGCCTCGTACTGGTGGATTGACACAAATGCGTAAGCACTGAGCAAAACTAACGGGGACGCGACATTAGCATTGCGTCCCCATTGTTTTGCTCAGGCTTTTAGGTGCTTAACGGCAGCTTCTGGTTCGTGCCATACAAAGCGTCCCGCCCAAAGCGATTGCGTGTCACTTGCCGGCGGCCACGTCGTTGAGGATGGCCACGGTGAAGTCCCAGCCCTTCTGCACGGCGGGGATGTGGCAGCGCTCGGCGGGGGAGTGCACATCCTGCAGCGTGGGGCCGTAGGAAATCATGTCCATGTGCGGGGCGGCTTGCAGGAACAGTCCGCACTCCAGGCCGGCGTGGATGGCCTCCACCACGGGCTTCACGCCGTAGAGGCGCTCCCAGCAGTCGATGGCCACCATGAGAATGTGGCTGTCCATGCGCGGCTCCCAACCCTGATAGTCGCCCTCGCGCTCCACCACATCGGCGCCGGCCATGCGGAACAGCGTCTCAATCTGTTTCACCAGGTCTTGCTTGCGGCTCTCCACCGACGAGCGCGAGAAAGCCTCCACCACGAGCTGGTTGCCCTCACGCATCTTGATGCTGGCCAGGTTGGTCGAGGTCTCGACAAGCCCCTTGATTTCCATGCTCATCGAGGTCACCCCATGCGGGGCGGCATACACAGCGCGCAGCACGCGGCAGGCGGTGTCGCCGTCGATCACGGTCTCGGGCTTGTCAACGCTCTCGCAGAAGAACTCCACGGCTTTTTCGGTCACATGATACTCGTTCTTCACCTCGGCGGCAAAGGTGTTGAATGCCACGGCGAGCTGCTCCTTGTCCTCGGGCTTGATGCCGATGACGGCCACGGCGTTGAAGGCGATGGCGTTGTGCAGGTTGCCGCTGTCGATGCAAGCCAGCTCATAGTCGATGCCCAGGTTGCACAGCAGGCGGGCGATGAGCTTGGTGGCACTGGCATAGCCCTTGTCGATGTCGTTACCCGAGTGACCGCCGTGCAACTTCTCCATACCCAGCTTGAAGTAGATGCGGTCGGCGGGGGCGGCCACGGGCTTGTAGTTGAACTTGAAGATTGAAACCAGTCCGCCGGCGCATCCCACGGTGATCACGCCGTCGTCCTCACTGTCGAGGTTGAGCAGGTACTTGCCCTGGAGCATATCGCCCTTGATGTTGCTGGCGCCGGTCAGGCCGGTTTCCTCGTCCACAGTGGCGAGCGCCTCCAATGGGCCGCACTTGATGTCGGGGTCGGTGATGGCCGCCAGTGCGATGGCCAGGCCCATGCCGTCGTCGGCACCCAGGGTGGTGTTGTTGGCGCGCACCCACTCGCCGTCCACGATGGTCTCGATGGGGTCGTTGTCGAAGTCGTGGTTGGAGCTTGCCGCTTTTTCGGCCACCATGTCCATGTGTCCCTGCATCACCACGCCGGGCACGTTCTCAAAACCGGGAGCAGCCGGACGGAACATGGCCACGTTGCCCACTTCATCCACTTTGCACTCCAGATTGTGCTTCTTGGCAAAGTCCACGAGCCATTGGCGGATTTTGTCGAGCCGGCCCGAAGGACGGGGCACCTTGGTGATGTCGTCGAAGATTTCCCACACGCGAGTCGGTTTCAATTCTCTTACTGTCATAGTCATTTATTTTTAAGGGGTTAACTGTTAGTTATTCTTTCACGGGGCGAAAGTTTGTTAAATCGCCGCGTTTTGACGGGTAAAGTTACAAAAAAGTTTTGAACCAAGCAGCAAAATTCCGCAAAAGTGCGCTATATTTGCAGCAAAAAGCATGAAAAAGCCGTTTACGCCTTTGGCGGGGCCCTTTTGGCTTGGTTAATTAACGCTAATGATACCCACTTTATTGTTCACGGTGGTCTTGTTGCTGGTGGCAGTGCTCCTGCTGGGGGTGAGGATTTTCTTCACACGCGGAGGGCGTTTTCCCAACACGCACATCCACAGCAACCCCGAAATGCGCAAGCGAGGCATCACCTGCGCCAACGACCCGAACTTTTTTAAATAAACATTATATAAGGTAAGAATCCCAACAACGAAATGAACCCGAACCGAATCTCAATGCTGGCGACCATTGTCGCCATGATTCTGCTGGCAGTGTCCTGCAACGACAATCAACCCAAGCCCGCAGCCCCGTCAGCCGGCGGCGCAGCAGCACCCATCGAAAAAATGACCATCCGCTATGTGGACGAGGATTCCATCATGGCCAACTACAACCTGGCCAAGGACATCAACGAGGCCATGCTGCGCAAGCAGAACCAGTTCGACGCCGCCCAGCAGCAGCGAGGTAGCGACATCGACAAGTTTGCCAAGCAGATGGAAACCAAATACAAGAACAACGGCTACCTGACCGAGGAGAGCTTCAACGCCGACCAGGCCACCCTGGCCAAGAAGCAGCGCGAAGCCGAAAGCTACTTGGGAAACCTGCAGCAAACCATGCAAAACGAACTCAGCCAGAGCCAGCAGCAGCTGCTCGACTCCATCGACAACTTCATGAAGGAGTATGCCCGCCAAAAGGGCTACGACATGGTTATCCGCAAGTCGGCTACACTCTACATCGACCCAAAGTTTGACGTGACCGAAGAAGTGATTGCCGGGCTCAACAAGCGCTACACCAAAGTGGCGAAAAAGTAATGGGTTTAATCGACGACAAGAAACGGGAAATCAACACTGCCGAGGCCGAGAATGCAGTGCTGGTGGGGCTGATTACGCCCCAGCAGCCCGAAGCCAAGACGATTGAATACCTCGACGAGCTGGAGTTTCTGGCGCACACCGCCGGGGCACAAACCGTCAAGCGGTTTGTGCAGCGCACCGACACTCCCAACAGCACCAGCTATGTGGGCAAGGGCAAGCTGGAGGAAATCGTTGAGTTTATCGACCACCACGATGTGAGCTTGGTGGTGTTCGACGACGACCTCTCGCCCAAGCAGATTGCCTTTATCGAGAAAGCGGCGCGTGTCAAGGTGCTTGACCGCACGAGCCTCATTCTCGACATCTTTGCCAAGCGTGCCCAAACAGCCAATGCCAAGATGCAAGTCGAGCTGGCGCAATACCAATACTTGCTTCCGCGCCTCACCGGGCTGTGGACGCACTTGGAGCGGCAGCGAGGGGGCATCGGCATGCGCGGCCCGGGCGAGACACAGATTGAAACCGACCGGCGAATCATCAAGACGAAAATCGCCCTGCTCAAGCAACGGCTGGCCGACTACGACAAGCAGAAAGTGATTCAGCGCAAGAACCGGGGCAAGCTCACGCGCATCGCGCTCGTGGGCTACACCAACGTGGGAAAGTCGACCCTGATGAACGTGCTGAGCAAGAGCGAGGTGTTTGCCGAGAACAAGCTCTTTGCCACGCTCGACACCACCGTGCGCAAGGTGGTCATCGACAACCTGCCCTTCCTGCTCACCGACACCGTGGGCTTTATCCGCAAGCTGCCCACCCACCTGGTGGAATCGTTTAAAAGCACGCTCGATGAGGTGCGCGACGCCGATATCCTCGTCCATGTGGTCGACATCAGCCACCCGCAGTTTGAAGACCAGGTCGAAGTGGTGAACCGCACCCTGCAGGAAGTGTGCAACGCGGCCGGCAAGGAGATGATTATGGTGTTCAACAAGGTGGACCAGTTCACCTACACCCCCAAGGACGAGGACGACCTCACACCGCGCCAGCGCGAGAACATTCCACTCGATGAGCTCAAGGAAACCTGGATGGCGCGCATGGCCGGCAACTGCGTGTTTATCAGTGCCAAACACCAGCAAAACATCGCCGAGCTCAAGCAGCTGCTCTACGACAAGGCACGCATCATTCACTCGGAGCGATTCCCCTACAACGATTTCCTGTTCCAACACTACGACGTTTAGCCAGCCGCACAACATGAATCGGCTGAATGTCAATAAACCCGTATTCAATTGACAATCGAGGTCACATCGCTCGACCAGCCCGGAATGGCGGTCTACAGCTCGCTCACCGAGGCGCAGCTGCGCAACCGCCTGGAACCCGAGAAGGGGGTTTTTATCGCCGAAAGCCCCAAAGTGATTGCCGTGGCGCTTGATGCCGGCTATGAGCCGGTGTCGCTGCTGTGCGAGCGGCGGCACATCACAGGCGACGCGGCACCCATCATCGCCCGCTGCGGCAACATTCCCATCTATACGGGAGCCCGCGAGCTGCTGGCAGCGCTCACGGGCTACACGCTCACGCGTGGGGTGCTGTGCGCCATGCGCCGCCCGGCGCCGCCCGCCGTGCAGCAGGTGTGCCGCGGGGCACGACGCGTGGTGGTGATCGACGGCGTGACCGACACCACCAACATCGGAGCCATTTTCCGCTCGGCGGCCGCCCTGGGCATTGACGCCGTGCTGCTCACGCCCACCTCGTGCGACCCACTCAACCGCCGCGCCGTGCGCGTGTCGATGGGCTCGGTGTTCCTGGTGCCCTGGACCTGGCTCGATGCTCCCATCGCCTCGTTGCGCAAGCTGGGTTTCAGCACCGCCGCCATGGCATTGACCAGCGATTCGGTGACGCTCGACCACCCGGCGCTGGCCCGCGAGCCGCGACTGGCAATCATCATGGGCACCGAGGGCGACGGCCTGGCGCACCACGTGATTGCCGAGGCCGACTATGTGGTGCGCATTCCCATGGAGCACGGCGTGGACTCGCTCAACGTGGCCGCCGCCTCGGCAGTCGCCTTTTGGCAACTGCGCGTGAACAACAAATCGTGCGAAAAGCAATAAATCCCTGTCGATAAGCCGCAATTCCATTGCGGCCAAAATCACGTCAGAACAATGAAAAAGCAATTCTTCCTTCTCATCTTGCTGTGCCTGGCACTGTGCTCTGTGGCACAAACCCGTGTGGTGGCCCACCGTGGCTACTGGAAAGCCGCCGGCTCGGCACAGAACTCGCGGCGGTCGCTCGTCAAGGCCGACAGCATTGGCTGCTGGGGCACCGAGTTCGACGTGTGGATGTCGCGCGACGGCGTGCTGTTTGTGAACCACGACGCCACCATCAACGGCATCGAGATTCAGCACGCCAAGGCCACCGAAGTGCGTGGGCAGCGGCTGTCCAACGGCGAGTGCATTCCCACGCTCGACGAGCTGCTGCAAGTGGCGCAGGGCACCACGCTGCAACTGGTGTGCGAACTCAAGCCGCACGACAACAAGCAGCAGGAGGCACAGGCCGTGAAAAAGCTGCTCAAGCTGTTCAAGAAATATGGACTGGAAAACCGCGTGACCTATATCACCTTCTCCTACCCTGGCATGCGGTTGCTCATCCAGCAGGTGCCACGCGGCACCGAGGTCTATTACCTCAACGGCGAGCTGCCGCCGGCCACCCTCAAGAGCTTAGGAGCCGCCGGGGCCGACTACCACCACAGCATCTTCCAGCGCCACCCCGAGTGGGTGACCGAGAGCCGCCAGCTGGGCCTCAAGACCAACGCCTGGACAGTCAACGACGCGCCCACCATGCGGTGGTGCGTCGACCACGGCATCGACTTCATCACCACCAACGAGCCCGAGACTCTGCAACAAATCATCGGGCAGGCACCCTGAAGGAGCCAGTGCCATGAGCCGTGCCGCACGCCGCCGTGGAGGCCGAGCCGCAATCTGCAGCCCGGCTCTAATTGGATAGAATGAGATTCACGAGCAGGCTCACATCCACAATATCAACTGAATTGTCGCCGTTCAGGTCGGGTTTGGATCCCGGAGCTGGCCGCGTGTCAAGCTCAAGTATCAGGTTGACCAGCACATTCAAGTCATCAACGTCTACGCTCCCGTTGCCGTCGAGGTCGCCCGCAAGCACCGGCCCGGAAGGCTCCCAGCCTTCGGGTGGCTCAATGCCAACAAGCATCTCATGATTCATGTCGAAGTCCAGCTGGAAACCGTCGTGATGGTACATTTGGAGGGCGCTCACAACATACCAGCCGTTGCAGTTGCCATACCACCCCATGTTGAAGTGGAACCGGCCCTCGCTGTCGTATCCGTCGCAAATGAAAGCGTGCGCTCCCTTGCCCAGGTCCAGAGCGGAATACAAAATCGGGCGACCGGCATCCAGCTCTTGCCTCATCAATGAATCCCACTTTTGGGTGTTGTACGCGTTGACGCCGAAGATGTCGAATCTCACCGCTTTTGCCGTTGGTCGGTATCCGAACTCCTTCATTGCCCGCAGCTGCGACGACACGGGCGTGCTGCTGCCTTGGGGATTGTAGGACATTCTGGCGGCTTGTCCGCAATAGCGCGACAGCTTGGCCACCTCCTGGGCTTGCTCGTCGGTGTAAGGGTCCTGAACCAGCTCGCCGTTGTCCCAATCCCAGTGGCAGTAGCTGTCGAGCATCAGGCTGTAGTCGAAGGTGGTTGGGGGAAGCGCCGCCAACCGGGTTAAAATCTTGCTGCAGTAGTACGATGCCACCGTGTCGCACGACTGGGGATATTGCCAATACTTCATCACCTGGGCCATTGCCGTGGCCACGCAGCCCACCACGCAGTATTCGTCGCGGTACACCGGGCATTGAAGATTATAGGGAACCGACTGCCCCCAGGTGGTGGCAATGAGCGGCTCCACAACGATTGCAGGCTCTGATTCAACTTCGGCAGCCGGAGCCCATTCACATACCTGCGAGCGCAGGTAGTCCATCTCGCGCTTGTAACCCTCGGCCAACGCCTTGAGGTTGCAGGGCAAGTGCCCGTAGTCGAAACACCCGCTGTCGCTGTAGCCCAGCACCCGCACTGCGCGGTCCTCACCGGAAATGATTACCCAGCCGCCGCCAGCCACGTTGTATGCATAGTAATCACAGGCACCGGCAACTGATTGCGAGGGCTCGGCATGGGCAAGCGTCAGGCTGGCCGCTGGAGCAGCCTTGAACATGGCGGTGGCAACTGCCTGCCGATGAATGAAACGATTGGCCGCCAGACGCGCGTCGGCCTCACTCAGGTTGCCAGCTGTGGCTTGCAACGCAGCCATGACCAACAGCGAAAGCAAAAAGCAAGTCTTGTTCATATTCAGGCTAAAAAAGGCACACCCGCCCTCACTTCTTGAAATGGTCGTTATACATCTTGATGCCAAAGATGATCACACTGCACACGGTGGTGATCAGGTTGGTGAAGAATAAAGCGGCGCCCTCACCGGTGATGCCAAGCATGGCGCCCTGGAGCATAAAGGCAATGCCGCCCACACCAATCATCAGGAAGGTGGGCAATGCGATGTCGTCGGTCTTGCGCGTGCGAATGGTGCGCATGGCCTGCGGCACATAGCCGAGTATCAGCCCGATGCTCGCCACTATACCGCAGATGTTGAAAAATGTTCCACCAGGAGTGAATATCTCAATCAGTGTCATAAGCAATGAGGAATTAGGAATGGGGAATAAACATCAACTGTGAGCGGGAATAATGGGCTCACAGTTGATGCATGATTCATCTCACCTCTTTGAGCAGCTCGTCGACGGCGGCCTTGAGCTGGCGGTCCTCGCCCTTGACCACGGTTGCGGGGTCGTTGAGTACGAGGATGTCGGGCTCAAGCTGGGTGTTCTCGAGGTAGGAGCCGTCGGGCAGGCGGTAGCCGATGATGGGGATGCCGAAAAGCATGGAGTTGTCCTGGAGGTCCTCCCACGACACACTGGTCATCGTGCCTGCCACGGGAGCGCCCACGAGCTTGCCGATGCCCGTGTGCTTGTAGACCCAGGGCGTGCCGTGGGCATTGCTGTAGCACGCCTCGCACTGCACCATGATGCTGGGCTTGTTCCACCGTCGGCTGGGCATGTCGCAGGCCTCGCGGCCGCGCACCACCTGGGTGAAATATTTCTTGCCGCTGAAGAGCACCTCGATGTCCTCGTGCAGCCGGCCACCGCCGTTGAAGCGCACGTCAATCACGATGCCGTCCTTTTTGTTGTACTTGCCCAGCACCTGGCTGTAAACCTCGCGATAACTCTCGTCGCCCATCGAGCGAATGTGCACATATCCCAGCCGGCCTCCCGACAGGCTGTCGACCAGGTGCTCGTTGCGCTTCACCCAGCGGCGGTAGAGCAGCTCGTTCATGGCGCCGTTGGTGATGGGCAGCACCACCTCGTCCCAGCGCTTGCCGGTGGCGGGGTTGTAGAGCGACACCAGCGTTTTCTTGCCTGCCTGGCCGTTGAGCAGCTGCGTGTAGTCGTTCTCCAAGTCGATGGCGGTGCCGTTGATTTTCTCCACAATCACGCCTCGCTTCACCTGCGAGCTGGCGCGGCCGAACGGCCCCTTGGCCAGCACCTCGTCCACCTTGAGCCCCTGGCCGGCGTACTGCCAGTCGAAGAGCAGGCCCAGGCGTGCGGTGGCCTCGCCACTGGGGGGATAGTAGTGGCCGCCAGTGTGCGACACGTTGAGCTCGCCAAGCAGCTCGCTCAGCAGGTCGGCAAAGTCGTAGTTGTTGTTGATGTGCGGCAGGAACTTGCGGTAGGCCTCGGTCATGGCGTCCCAGTCCACGCCGTGGTAGTTGAGGTTGTAGAAACGTTTCTTGATTTGCTGGTGTACGTGATTGAGCATGTACTCGCGCTCGGCGGCAAGGTCCATCTTCACTTCGGCCTTGTAGTCGATATTGGTGATTTTGTCGCCGCTCACAGCCAGTTTCTTCATGGCGCTTCCGCCCAGGATAAAGAAATTCTTGCCCTCCTTGTCGCTCTGGATGCTGGCGCCGCCGGTGCCCAGCTTGTTGATGAGCTTGGTGCTGTGCTCGCGCATGTCGAGTTTCCACAGGTCGTAGCCTTTCTCCACTTTCGAGAGGTAGTAGAGGCTTTCGCCTTCGGGGGTGATCATGGCGCTGGCGATGTCGCTGGAGTTGGGCGTGAGGCGCACAATGCGGTCCTGAATGCCGTCAAGCTCCACCGGCACCACCTTCTTTTCCTCTTTTTTCTCCTCCTTTTTGTCATCGGCTTTCTTTTTCTTGTCCTTGCCGGCCGCCTCTTTGGCCTTGTCGGCCTCTTTTTGCTGCTCTTTCTCGAGTTCCTTGCGCAGCTCGTAGTCCTCCTTCGAGAGGCGGTACTTGTCGTAGGCGTCCTGGTTGACGAAGCACAGCAGTGCGTCGTCCTGCGAGCCCCACGAGGCGTGGCTGCGCATGCCGTAGCGGTTGCTCTTGAACAAGATGGCATTGCCGCCCATCACCCACTTGGGGCTTTCGCTGAAGTAGCCGCTGCCGGTGATGTTGGTCACGGGCCCGCCATCGGCGCTCACTATGGCGATGTCGGTGTAGGGGTCGCGCTGGTTGCCAATGCACTCAAAGGCTATCCAACGGCTGTCGGGCGACCAGCTGTAGCTGAAGCCGCCGTTGGTCTCGTACCAGGTGCTGCCGTCGGTCACCTGGTGCACCTTGCCGCTGGCCATGTCCATGACCATGAGGCGGGTGCGATCCTCGATAAAGGCGAGTTTCTTGCCATCGGGGCTGATGTCGGGCATGGCGCGCTCCACGGTGGTGGAGGGCAGCAGGATTTCCTCCTTGATGGTGGTGGCGTTGGGAAAGTTGGGGTCTTCCTTGCGGGCAATGGTGGCCTTGACGAGTTGCCAGTTGCCGTTGCGCTCGCTGGCATAGACCAGCGTTCGGTTGTCGGCGCCCCAGGTGATGCCATCCTCGGCTTGTGGCGTATTGGTGATGCGCTTGGTGGTGTTGTATTCCACCGAGGTGACGAACACCTCGCCTCGCACGGTGAAGGCAACCTGCTTGCCATCGGGCGAAACCACGGCGTCGCGTGCGCCGCTGCTCTTGGTGAACCGCGCAATCTGCTCGCTGTCGTCGTGGGTGAGCTGCACGCTCACGCGCTGCGGCTGCGCACCGGGGCGCTGCGTGTACAAGGCCCCGTCCCAGGTGTAGCACAGCGTGCCGTCGGCAGCCGACGACAAAAACCGCACCGGGTGGGTGGTGAAGCTGCTCACCGGGGTCAGGGCTGCGGGTTGGCTCAGCGGAAAGCTCCACACATTCATCGAGCCGCCGTTGCGCTCGCTCAGGAAATAGACCTTGCCATCGGGGCCAAGCACCGGGTTGCGGTCCTCGCCGCCAATGTTGGTGAGGTTGGTGTGCCGGCCTGTGGCGAAGTCGTAACGCCACACATCGCGCGTCACCGACGAGGTGTGGTGCTTGCGCAGCGGGTCTTCCATGCCCTTCTGATCCTGGTAAAGCATGAACTTGCCATCGGGCGCGAGGCGCACCTCCTCGGCAGGCGTGCCCAGCACCTGCACGGTGCGGCCGCCGGCCACGGGCACTTTATAAAGCTCGGTCATGCGTCCGCTGGGAAACAGCGCACTCGTGGCGGGGTCCTGGATGCTGGCCGAGAAATAGACCTCCTTGCCGTCGGGGCTGAACGCCCAGGGCAGCTCGCTGGCCGAGTGGCTGGTGAGCCGTGTGGGGGTTCCGCCGGCGGCCGGCATCACATACACATCGAAATTGCCCCGGCGGTCGCTGGCAAAGGCCAGCTGCCGCCCGTCGGGCGACCACACCGGGTTGCGCTCGTAGCTCGCCTGCGTGGTGAGCTGAACGGCCTGCCCGCCGGTCGAGGCCACTTTGTAAAGGTCGCCCTTGTAGGCAAACACAATCTCACGTCCATCGGGCGAGATGGCGGCATAGCGCATCCACAGCGGCTCCACCGCCTGCCCAAGTGCCACACCTGCACACAGCAGCGCGGCGGTCATCAGTAGTTTCTTCATTATCTATTTGATTGTCTTGTGATTATTTCCAGTATAGAGCTTGCTTGTTATCATGAAAACTCCTGCCGCCCTCGAGCCGCAGACATTTCATTCGGCAAATTTACGATAATTATTCCGTTTCGCCAAAAAAAGCCGCCGCAACGCTCATTTCCGCACTCCAGATTATCAGGAATTGTCGTCTTGAAACGAACAAAAAATCAAAACAATCACAGCGTTCTTGCAAAAAAACACGCTGGTGCTTTGTGATTTCGGAAATAATTGCTATCTTTGCAGCCATAGACCTTACCACAAGGCAGGCGAATTGCATTTTGTCAACCACACCATTGTTCTATTCAAGTGAGCTGTGGGTATATATCCAGCGCAAATCCTTGATGCATTTGCAGTTCTTGTTTCGATGTGATGTTATGAATGTGTTCGTTATCAGTCAAACCATTAATTGTTTCGAATGAATAAGTTATTAGTCTTGATTACGGCAAACGTTGCCACCCTTTTGGCCTGCCACGCTCAATCGGCGGTCATGGTTAAACCAATCAAAGATGGTTAAACTAATAAAATACTTATACTACAGCATATCAAAATGGTACCACAACCTAATAATTCTCATCTGTCCACCAAAAATAGGCTAAACACATAAAGAATCACTGATGCACATGCATAAGCGATGATGCCCAAACCCTTTAAAGTCTTGTATTTCTCGTTCTTGTATTTCTCGGAGAGTTGCTGATAATACTTTTCTCTTGATACCAAGGCACCAATTATTGCGAATCCAGCTCCTATATAGGGTTCCTTTGATGTTATAAAGGAATAGTCAATTGAGCAGAAATGTGCGAGTGCCAATACGTTCATTCCGAGTAGTGTGGCTGTATACATTCCTCCGCATAAATAATGAGCTCCATGGTGAAAGAATTCTAAATTATAGTACTATTTATCTGGACGAGTCATACAAAGCGGTAATTTACGTATGTCTGAGGCCAATGAGTATTCGGGAGCTTGCGGGTTTGCCATGGTATTATGGTCCTGGTGGATTTCCTAAACATATTCAAGTTTTGCATTTTTCCCAAGAGCATACACGATTCGAGTTCTGCCAGTTTCATTTTTGATATTGTTTCGTTTTTGCTGATATACATACTTGTTTTTACGTTCTTCAGAGCAAAATATAGAGGCAAAAGAATTATTCAAGAGTTTAAGCATCTAAAGAATCATCAAGTCATACCCCTATTTTTTACATACATCATTTGCATTATTCTAATATTCGCCATCTACAATAAAATATTAATGTCAATTCATACGTTATTTTGTGGCGTATAGCTCATTTTGCAGGATGATTTCACGTAGTAGGTATTCAATAGCTCAAATTGCAGGATGACATTTCGTCAATTCCTCATAGCCGTTTCATTGCCAATTATTATCTGTGCATCGCAGTCTGAAGCATAGTGGAGC
>JAFSYB010000101.1 GCA_017443765.1 Muribaculaceae bacterium
GTAAACAATCTTACCCTCAATGGGTTTGCTTTGACTAAGGTACATGATAGAAGTGCTGTATATTACAATATAGCACAAAAGTATAAAAAAGAATTGACACCGCAAAATCTTTTGGCATCAATCTTCAAAAAAAATTCAGAGACCCCAAACTGTCAAACTTGCGTGCGCATGGCGTGCGAATGACACACACAAGAGTTACACTCACCCCGCTGTGGCGAATGGATTTGCAAAAAAACGACTTCATTCCATTGCCAATTCAAAAATTGTGCGTACCTTTGCAGTCGCAATTTTGCAACCACTATATTAATTTATCGTAATGTACTTAGATTCAGAGAAAAAGAAAGAGATCTTTGGAACGTACGGTGCCAGTAATACTGATACTGGGTCGCCCGAGGCTCAGATTGCATTATTCTCTTACCGTATTTCCCACTTGACCGAGCACTTGAAGGTCAACAAGAAAGATCATACGACTCAGCGTGCCTTGAAGAAGCTCGTGGGTAAGCGCCGCAAATTGCTCGATTACCTGATTCGCAAGGACATCAACCGCTATCGTGCCCTGATTTCCAAGAAGGAGCTCGGTATTCGCAAGTGATGCACGCATTCACAAAGCCGTACTAAAGGCGGGGGGAATGGCTCAATGGTCAATTCCCCCCGCTTTTAATAGGATAGGGTAGCTTCATGCCATGCCCCCTTTGGGTTGCTGCGCCTTAAATTCGCCCAATTCGCGCAATTCGCATTGAGAATGCATTACCCCCACAAAGCGTTACCGAGCTTTTTCCTCGGCCCGGCGCAGGTGGGGTGCACGCGCTGGGCGCCGCCCCATGCTTGTTGGGGGCGGCACGAGGGGGAGGACTCAGTGCGTCTCGTAGGCGTAGATGTCCACGAGCTTGATGTCGAACACCATGTTGGTGTAGGGCAGCACCACATCGCTCATTTTGTAGGAGCCGTAGCCCAGCGTGTAGGGCACCACCACGCGGCAGCTGTCGCCCACGTGCATGCGGGTGATGGCCACCGGCCACCCCTCGACGAGCGACGACGTGCTGAGCTGCACGCGGAAGATGCTGTCGGCTGGTGACGTGCGCAGGTAGCTCGAATCGAACGGCGTGTCATCCTTGGTCATGCCGCGGTATTTCACATCCACCGTCGAGCTGAACAGAGGCCGGGCGTTGTTGCGGGTGGACATCGTGTCGTTGAACCAGTGCATGAGCACCTGGGCGCGCGGGTCCCACGCCGCCGTCACCGTCGTGTAGTACGAGGTGTTGCCCTGCTGCTGCGCAAACCACTCATCGTTGGCCTCGCGCCAGCTCTTGTACTCGTCCTCTACACTGTTGCCCAAGCAGCCCGTAAAAACCATTCCCAGCACGGCCGCCACGATGTAATACAATATCTGCTTCATTAGATGCGATTGACGTTTTGCGTTTGTGAAAGGCAAAATTACGCATAAAATCATTACGCAGCCCAAAATACTGATTTTTTAACGTGGTTGCGCCGTGTGAAGCCGAAAAAATCCGTTTTTGTTTTGCAATGCGACCAAGATGCACTATCTTTGCCGTTTGAAACCTCTAAAGCAGACCAAGCGATGAAACGGATTGCGTTACTGGTGCTACTGGCACTGACCGTGTTGTGCGGCTGGAGCCGCGACAACGCACCCGACTTCAACTATCCCAAGCAAGTGACCAAGCAGGCCGAGGCCGACCTGAAGAAGGCTCTGGCCAGCGGCGATGGCCAGCTGGTGGTGGACGCCATCGTGCGCGCCTCGATTGCCGAGAGCCAGCTCTCGCGTGAGCACATGCGCGGCATCATCGAGCGCATTGAGCGCACCGCCGGCAACGAGACCAACCCCGTCACACGCGCACTGCTCCGCCACTTCGAGGCGGTGGTGATGCACACCTACAGCAAGGCGTTCATTCCTTGGGACCGCCAGGGCGACGACGACCTTCGCGTCTACGACCCCGACCCCAAGGCCACCGAGCGCGACCCCTACGCCAAGTGGACCACCGACCAGTTCCAGAACCGCATCGACGAGCTGGTGCGGCTGTCGCTGGCCGATTCCGCCGCCCTGTGCGCCTGCCCGGTGACCACACTGCCGCGAATCATCACTGCCGACAAGCTCGGTGCATCCTACGTGCCCACCCTATACCAGTTCCTCGTCAAGGAGGGGCTGCCAATGGTGTCGGCGGGGCTGAAGAAGCAGCTCCGCAACAGCTGGGTGGCCTCCACGGCCGGAATCCCCGCCGCTAACGTGTGGACACGCAAGGAAATCATCGAGGAAGAGTACTCCTCGAGTTATTACCGCGACAAATACCTGGCCATCATTGCCGAGCACCCCGACAGCGAAATCAACGGCCTGCTGCTCGAAGACATGAGCGACGACCGCGACTACGCCCTGCTGCAAGACTACGTGGCCCGATACCCGAAATCGGTCTACACCCCCGAGGTGCGCAACAACATTGCCTACATCGAGCGCAGCAGCGTGCGCCTGAGCCACGATGGACAGTGGAACTCCCGCGAACCCCTGCCCGTGCGCGTGAACGTGCGCAATGTGAACCATTTCAATGTTGATGTCTATCGCCTGAGCGACGCCCAGTGCTCGCCCGATTGGAAGGACCGACGCTACAAAATCGCCGACATGACCCGCGTGGCCACGCAGGAGGTGGCCGCACCAGGCACCGTGCCCTACGACACGGCCTTCAGCGTCAACCTGGCTGCACCCACCTACGGAAAATATGTGGTTGTGCCGCGCTACACCAATGCCAAAGGCCAGACCACCACGCTCGTGGAGGTGGGCAAGAGCGATTTGCTCACCGTGTACGACCTCACCTCGTTTGCCGTGGCCGACAACGGCGGCGACAACCGCATCATCGTGGTCGACATGGCCACCGGCGCCCCGGTGGCCGGCGCCACCGTCACCAGCAAGGAGTGGACGGCCATCACCGGGCGCGACGGCACTGTGGCCGTCCCCGACAGCAAGGGATACGCCACCATGACCTACACCGTGACGCGCGGCGCCGACCACTACGGACCCTCGGTCGACTTCCGACGGGTCGACAACCGCGAGGCTACCGCCAATGGCAGCCAGCTGTTCACCGACCTGGCCATCTACCGCCCGGGCGAGAAGCTGCACTTTGCCGGGGTGGTCTATATGACCGCCGTGGGCTCGCGACGCGTGATGCCCGATGTGGAGGTGGAGGTGACCTTTAGCGATGCCAACGATAAATCAATCGCCAGCCTCACGCTCACCACCGACCGCTATGGCCGTGTGGAAGGCACCTTCGACGTGCCCACCGACCGCCTGCTGGGCACCTACACCCTGCAACTGACGCCACACCTGAGCCGAATGAGGGTGACGGCCATCTCCCGCCACAGCGTGCAGGTGAGCGAGTACAAGACCCCCACGTTCCACGTCGACCTGGCGCAGACCGACATGGCTTACTTGCCGGGCGAGCCCATCACCGTGACCGGCACCGCACGCACCTACACCGACCTGCCCGTGGCCGATGCCGAGGTCAAGCTCTCGCTGCGCCAGCGCGAGTGGGACTGGTTGTGGTGGGGAGGACCGGTGCGCTACTACCGGCCCGCGCGACACTACAGCGACCAGGTGGCCGACACCACCGTGCGTACCGATGCCGACGGACGCTTCGCCGTCACCTTCGCACCCGAGCGCTTCTACGAAAACCAGCACCGCAGCTACTGCCACTACATCTACGACACCCACGTGCAGGTGACCAACGTGGGCGGCGAGAGCCAGCAGGCCGACGCCACCTTCCACATCGGCAGCAAGCGGGAACTCAACCTCGACGACAGCTTCACCGACATCAACAACGCGCAGCCCGTGCGCGTGCCCGTGACCGTGAACTGCACCGACAGCACCATGATTTCCGAGCACCTCGACTGGGCCGTGTGCCGTAGCTACAGCGACACCGTGGCCTCGGGTACCATGCCGGTGGCCAACCCCGTGATTGACCTCACGGCACTGCCCTCGGGCGAGTACACGCTGCGCGTGGCTTTCCCCGAATGGCAGTCCTACAACGAGCGCCGCAGCACCACCATCAGGCTCTACCGCCGCAGCGACGCCGAGGCCCCGGTGAAAGATTC
The DNA here is from genome assembly GCA_017443765.1 of Muribaculaceae bacterium. Lineage (GTDB taxonomy): Bacteria > Bacteroidota > Bacteroidia > Bacteroidales > Muribaculaceae > Sodaliphilus. Next base: position 4,096 of record JAFSYB010000101.1, read on the forward strand.
CCCCCTGTGGGTGGCCACCGACGGCTACCACATCGACGACCGCAACGTGGCGCACGTCACCCTGGGCGCCAGCGTGGACCGGGCGCACGTCTACTATGTGGCCTACGGCCGCGAGAAGGTGCTGGGACAGGGCTGGCTCGACCTCAAGCGCGGCATCACCGAGTTCACCTTCCAGGTGCCCAATGTGGCCCACGAGAAGCTCAGCGTGCATTTCACCACCATGTGCCGCTCGCAGTTCCACACCGCGCAGGTGGAGATGACCTCGCCGGTCAACGCACGGCCGCTGCAGGTGAAGGCCTCGGCCTTCCGCGACCGCCTCACACCGGGCAAGCCCGAGCGATGGCAGCTGCAACTGCTGGGCAACGGCAACAAGCCCCAGCAGGGCGCGATGATGCTCGAGATGATTGACCGCGCCATACACGACTTGCAGGACAACACCTGGAGCTTCGCACCCGGCTTCCTGAGCTGCACGCCCATGCTCACTTGGCGCATGCGCTTCGACTCCTCGCGCCAGAACGGCACCTCGTGGCAAGCCGACCGCCTGAACTCCAAAAGCGACTACGCCGAGCCGGAGTTTATCAAATACGACACCCAGCTGTGGGAGGGCTGCGCCTTCCAGTACCACTACCTCGACCGCTTGGGAGCCGGTGCGGCGGTGTATGAATCGCGTGCCGCCATACGCCCCATGGCTAAAGGGGTCGAGGTCGAGGAGATGGCCGTCGAGGCCGAGGCCGACGACAACGGCGGCCAGCCCGATGTGGACATGGGCCGCCTCGACCAGGTGCAGCTGCGGCTGGCCGATGTGAAGACCGCGCTGTGGCAACCCCTGCTCGTGAGCGACGAGCAAGGCAACATCACCCTGGAGTTCAACGCGCCCGACTTCAACACCACCTGGCTGGTGCAGGCCCTGGCCTTCACCGGCGAGCTGAGCACGGCCAAGTGGACCCAGAATGTGCTCACCCGCAAGCCCATCATGGTCAAGCCCTCGCTGCCGCGCTTTGTGCGCCAGGGCGACCAGGTGGCGCTCACGGCCACACTCCAGAATGCCACCGACCTCAGCCAGCAGTGCGATGCCATCGTCGAGCTGTTCGACCCGCGCACCATGGCCGTCTATGCCACGCGCACCTTCAAGCCCACGCTGGACGCGCAGGCCACCCAGGCCCTGACCATCGACTGGACCGTGCCCGACACCATCCCCTTTGTGGGCTTCCGCGTGCGTGCCGCCAATGCCGACTTCAGCGACGGCGAGCAGACCATGCTCCCCGTCCTCACCGCCATCTCGCCCATTGTGGAGACGCTGCCGTTCTTCATCAACGCCGACCAGCCCTCGTTTGCCGCCACGCTGCCCGCCACGCCGCAGCAGGCACGCTACACGCTCGAATACTGCGACAACCCCGTGTGGTACACCGTCACCGCACTGCCCAGCGTGGCCAGCGACAACAGCCACGTGGCCACCAGCATCGCGCACACGCTCTACGCCGTGGATGTGGCTCAGGGCGTGGCACAGGCGCAGCCCATCATCGCCGAGGCGGTGCGCTACTGGCAGGAGAACTGCCAGGATTCAACGCTTGTGTCGGCCCTGAGCCGCAACAGCGACCTGAAGATTGGCAACCTTGTGGCCTCGCCGTGGCTTCGCGACAGCGAGCGGCAAACCCTGCAGATGCAGCAGCTGGCCACTTTCCTCGACCCCGAGGCCGCCCGCAACGAGCACGACCGACTGGTCAACGCCCTCGCTGACCTGCAAATGCCCGACGGCGGCTTCACCTGGTACCGATACAGCGGCTGCGAATCGTCGCTCTGGACCACCGGACAAGTGCTGGAGCTGATTGGCGAAATCGGCCAGTTAGGATACCTGCCGCACGACGACCGCTTCAACGAGATGGTGAACCGCGCGCTTGCCTACTACGACAACGCCTATGTGGCCGAGGCCAAGAAAAAGGAGAACAAGAAAGCCGTGTTCTCGACCTACGCCTACGTGCGCTCGCTCTTCCCCGACGTGCCGCTGGGCAAGGCCGCCGGCAAGCTGATGAGGAAAACGCTCAAGACCATGGGCAAGGACTGGAAAAAGCAGCACCTCTCGCTCGGCGAGAAAGCGTTCTACGCCCTCGCGCTCGAGCGCGGCGCAATGCACAAGCAGGCACTGCCTCTCGTGCAGTCAATCCGCGAGTTCGCGCTCACCGACCCCGTGCGCGGAATGTACTGGGACAGCTACCAGAGCCGCGGCTGGTACACGCCGTCGCAGGTGGCCGTCACCAGCACCGTGCTGCAAGCCCTGCACGCCATCGACCCCAAGACCGACGAGCTCGACCTGGTGCACAAGTGGATGCTCCTGAGCAAGCAGACCACCGACTGGGGTGGCGGCAGTCTGGCCGCCGATGCCACCTTTGCCCTGCTCTCCACGGGCAGCCAGTGGCTCGACCGCGCACACAACCCCGTCATCACCCTCGACGGCCAGCCCGTCGGCATGGACCGTTTCGATGCCTACATGGGCTACTGCCGCAAGTCGGTCGAGGCCCACAGCGGCAGCCGGCTCACCATCGAGCGCAGCGGTGCCAGCCCGGCGTGGGGCGCGGTCTATTGGCAGTACAGCCAGCCCATGAGCGAGGTGCAGCCCGCCGCCACCCACGACATCAGCATCCACAAGGACGTGTATGTGCTCACGCCAAGCGGCAAGCCTCACGAGGGTGAGCTGCGCGTGGGCGACAAGGTGCAGGTGCGCCTCACCGTCACCTGCGACCGCGACATGGACTACCTCACGCTCGTGGACGAGCGTGCCTCGTGCTTCGAGCCGGTGGACCGCACCAGCGGCTACCGCTTTAGCGATGGGGTGGGGCAGTACCGCGAAACACGCGATGCCGGCACCAACATCTTCATCCGCCACCTCGCAAAGGGTACCCACGTGATAACCTACGACGTGTTTGCCACCGCCCCTGGGCGCTTCAGCAGCGGCGTGGCCACCATCCAGTGCCAGCAGGCCCCCGAGGCCACCGCCCACAGCGAGGGCAACATCCTCTACGTCTACCCACCCGCTGAATAACCACCACCGGGAGATTGGCACACACAATGCCTTTAGAGATGTAGGGTATAGTTGGCGCAGTCTACGTCAAAGCCGCAGGGTGCGCCTCGAAGAGGGCCAACTAAGCGTCGCAGGGTGCGGGTGATTCATACTCAATGCGAATTGCACGAATTAGGCGAATTTAAGTTAAGCCCCCCATGCTATCCGTTATAGAGTCCCAAAAACCGTGTGTAAAATCTTGAGTAGGCCGCCCCATCGCCGACAGGCGATAACCACTGTGAAAACCCCACCATGACAGGAGCGCAGCGACTGAATGGTGGGGAAGCGGATAAGGTGTGCCGGTGTTCCTCGGCGAGGAACACCATGCTGTATAAGCAGCACCGGGAGCAGTGTGCGTCAAAGCCGCCCTGCCCGCCCGGTGAACCGCAGGCCGTAGGTCTGCATGAGGCCGGGGGGCTCAAAGTGAAAGAAACCCCACGGCGCATACATCGAAGATGTGTGTGGCGTGGGGTAAGCGACGTAGAGTGCGGGTGATTCTCAATGCGAATTGCACGAATTAGGGCGAATTTAAGTTAAGCCACCCATGCTATCCGTTATAGAACCCCAAAAACCGTGTGTGAAATCTTGTGTAGGCTGCCCCATCGCCTGTCGGCGATAGAGAGCATCATTGCGCGAACAGTGCGTTCAGCGTCACCACGTTTTGGAACACGCTGCTGTATTGATTTTGCTTCAGGCCGAATGTGGTGACAAGCACAGGGTGAATGGCAGTGCGGATTTTGTTCACCTCCCGGAATGTGCGCACGCGTCGCTCGATGTCGTCGTAATCCTTTTTTTTCATCACGTAGTCACTCTCGTAGAATTTCATCTCGCACACGTTCACCACTTTGTCGGAGCGTTTGATGATCAGGTCTATCTGTGCCTTTTGTTCGGCACTTGGTGGTGTGGTCCACGAAAACACGCTGGTGATGACGCCCGCAATGCCCAATGCCTGTTCGATTTGCCGGTGGTGGTTCAGGCACAGTTGCTCAAAGGCCACACCCGCCCAGGCGGCGTGCCGCGGGGTACCTATCTGGTATTGCCAAAAAGCCTTGTCGGTCTTCTCGTGTTTGCTGATGAATTTGAAATAGAACAGCGAGAATGGGTCGGTGAGTTGGTAAATGCTCAATCTCGACTTGCTGCCGTAGCTGCAATAGCGGCGTATGAAGTCGCAATCGGTGAGGTCTTGCAGTATGGTGGTGAAGGCACCGTTGCTCTCGAGCTTGGTGGCTTTGAGTAATTCCTCTCTCGTCAATCCTTTGTTCTTGGAACTCAAGGCCTCAATCACGCTGATATAGTGGTCCGATTTGTCGAACAGCGAGGCATACAAGGCGTTGAACTCGTCATCGAGCCGTCCTTTGTCGGCAAAGAACATTTCATCTACGTTTTGCGCCAGGCAGGCTCCCGGGCGAATGTTTTTCAAATAGAACGGAATGCCGCCCATAATCATGTAACACTCGGCAATCTCCTTGTCTTCCATGAGAATGTTGCGACTGTGAAGATATGCCTTACATTCTGCCAAGGTAAAGGGGCGGATATACAACTTTTGTGTGACGCGGTTGTGCAGACCACCCCTGTTTTTCAAGATTTTCTTGGTCATCCACGAGGTCGCCGACCCACATACGATTAAAACCAGGTCGCTTTGGGTCACCCCCCAATCATTCCAAAAATGCTCCAGTGCCGAAACCAGGTTCCCCGCTCTTGAATCCATCCATGGCAGTTCGTCGATAAACACCACGCGTTTTCCGGCATGATGATTGTGTGCCAGCAATTCCCGCAGCTTGTCGAAAGCCTCATACCAAGTGCGCGGACGCGTGAATTTTTGGCCATTGCCGTATCTGTTGAGCGAACTGCCGAAATTGGATAGCTGCTCGCGTTTGCTTTTCTTGGCAAGTCCGGTCAACTTGAACGTATAGGTGTCGTTGAAGAACGTGTTGACCAAAAACGTCTTGCCAACGCGCCGCCGACCATAAACCACCACAAACTCGGCTTCTTTCGAGGCCATAATGCGCTCAAGGTGCTGAATCTCAGCCTTGCGTCCCACCAATATGTCTTGCGATTGCTCCATACCATTGTGCTTCTGTCACGATGCAAAGGTACATCAAATCGTTGAGCTGACAAAAAAAATCTGCAAACTTTGCAGCCAAAAGTCGATATTTTTCCATAGCTTTGGCTGCAAAGTTTGCAGTTTTCACATCCAAGCACCATCTCACTGTGTGGCTGAATTGGCCAAATTGAGCTAATGGGGCACTTGCAAAACCGTGTGTGAAATCTTGAGCGGGCCGCCCCATCGCCGACAGGCGATAACCACTGTGAAAACCCCACCATGACAGGAGCGCAGCGACTGAATGGTGGGGAAGCGGATAAGGTGTGCCTGTGTTCCTCGGCGAGGAACACCATGCTGTATAACCAGCACCGGGAACTCGGCTACGTCAAAGCCGCCCTGCCCGCCCAGTGAACCGCAGACCTACGGCGCATACATCGAAGATGTGTGTGGCGTGGGGTAAGCGACGCAGAGTGCGGGTGATTCTCAATGCGAATTGCACGAATTAGGGCGAATTTAAGTGAATCCACTATCCGTCATAGTCTCCAAAAAACCGTGTGTGAAATTGGCCGAATTGGCCTAATGAGCCAAATTAGCCAAATAGCCCAAATATTCTGTTTCTCAAATTTAGCGGCCTCGCAAAGCCACTCGTAGCTCGTAGCTTACTTGTAGCGCGTAGCTTACTCGTAGCTCGTAGCTCGTCACTCACTTCACAATAATCACTGCGCTTTGTGCCGGCACGGTGACCTGGCCTCCGTCGACGGTGCCGAGGCCGTTCTCGTCGATGGCGATGTTGCGGCACACCACAGTCCACCGGCCGTCGGGCACGGTGATGGTGCGCGGTTGCTTGTTGGCGTTCAGCGCCACCACGATGTCGCCCCAGCGGTCGCCGCCGGCGTGGTTCTTGAGGCGGAAAGCCACCAGGCAGTCGCCGCCGGGCAGGAACTCCAAGTGCCGGCGCACCAGGTCGGCGTCACCGAGGTGGAACGCCGGGTGGTGCTTGCGCAGGGCAATCAGCTTGCTGTAATACGCCATCACCTGCGGATAACGCTCCAGGTTGCCCCAGTCCAGGTGGTTGATGCTGTCGGGGCTGTTGTAGCTGTTGTGCACGCCGAGCTTGGTGCGCAGCATCTCCTCGCCGCTGAGCATGAACGGCACGCCCTGCGAGGTGAACACGGCAGTCTGCGCCAGCAGGTCGAGGCGAATGAGCTCGTCCTCGGTAATGCCGGGGATGCTCGCGCGCAGGCGGTCCACAAGGCACATGTCGTCGTGGCAGCTCACGTAGCTGATGAGCTGCGTGGGCTGCGTGGCCCAGTGGTGCTGGCTGTAGTTCACCTTGCTGATGTCGACCTGCGGGTGCTGCACACCGCCGGCGATGCCAAACTTGATGCTCTCCTCGTTGCCTGTCACGCGCCCCAGGAAGGCGGCCTTGTCGTCGCCGTCCCACGGGCCGCGCAGGGCGTCGCGGATATCGTCGCTAAAGGCGGCGATGCCCGCCATGCGGCCGATGTTGGCCTTCATGCCTAATTGGTCGTTGGGCAGCGCGCAGCCACCGGCGCTCCAGCCCTCGCCATAGATGAAGACGTCGTCGGGCAGCGCCTGGCGGATGGCGTTCATCGTGGCAATGTCGTGCACGCCCATCAAGTCGAACCGGAAACCGTCGATGTGGTACTCGTCGACCCAGTATTTCACGCTCTCAATCATGAACTGGCGCATGAGTTCCCGCTCGCTGGCGGTCTCGTTGCCGCAGCCGCTGCCGTTGCTGTAGGTGCCGTCGGCATTGCGGCGGAAGAAGTAGTCGGGCATGGTGCGCTGGAAGTTGCTGCCGTCGATGTTGAACGTGTGGTTGTACACCACGTCGAGGATTACCTTGATGCCGGCGCGGTGCAGGGCCTGCACCATCTGCTTGAACTCGCGTATGCGCACGTCGGGCTTGTAGGGGTCGGTGCTGTAGCCGCCCTCGGGCACGTTGTAGTTCACGGGGTCGTAGCCCCAGTTGTACTGCGGCACGTCGAGGCGTGTCTCATCGACCGAGGCGTAGTCGAACGACGGCAGGATGTGCACGGCGTTCACGCCCAGGGCTTGCAGGTGTGCGATGGCGCGGGGCTCGGTGAGCGCGAGGTACTTGCCCTTGTGTTGCAGCCCGCTCGATGGGTCAATCGAGAAGTCGCGGTGGTGCAGCTCGTAGAGGACGAGGTCCTTGGCGTCGATGGCCGGGCGTCGGTCGGTGTCCCATCCGGCGGGGTTGGTGTCGGCCAGGTCGAGCACAGCGGCGCGCTGGCCGTTCACGCCCACGGCGGTGGCCCAGATACCCGGGGTCTCGCCCAGCGACTTCTTGCCCTCCTGCACGCTGAAGGTGTAGAACTTGCCCTTGAGGTCGCCTTTCACGGTCACGGACCATTCCAGCTCTCCGCCCTGGGTGCGTGCGATGGGCCGCGAGGTCATCTTCAGCGTCTTGGTGGCTTTGCCGCCCAGCCCTTGGTCGTAGAGGCGCAGCGTCACGCCACGTGCCGTGCCCAGGGTCGTCACCTTGAACGTGGTGGCCTGCGGGGTGTAGGTCATTTCAGGCGAGGCCATGGCGTTGAGCGAGAGCAAGGCGGCCACGGCAAGGCCGAGGAGTTTGCGGGTTTTCATTTGCGTCCACTTTGAGTGATGTAATCCTTGATTTTGGTGTTAAAAGCGTTGGCCTCCATCAGCTGCTCGATCGTGAGGTGCATGCGGTAGCGCCAGTAGTGACGTGGGTTGGCGGGGATGTTGATGCGCTCGGCGTCGGCGTCGGGCAGGCGCAGCTGCTCGTCGATGGCCATCCAGTCTTGCAGCGAGAGCAGGGTGAGCATCGAGGGGCAGTTCAGGTGGTTGCGCACGATGTCGGTGGCAAGCCAGCCGGGCAGCGGGTGCGGGGCGGCGTCGCCGCGCCACAGCACGCTGCTGTAGTATTGCTGGGTGCGCTCCGCGTCCTCGTCCCACCACTGCCGCAGGGTGCTCATGTCGTGGGTCGAGATGGTGGCCACGCTGCGGGAGGGGTTGTTGTTCAGGTTGCCAAAGGTGAGCTTGGCGTCCTTGGGCATCGACTGGATTTCGAGGCTCAGGATGCGCAGCTCGTCCATCACCCAGGCCACGCAGTCGGGCACCATGCCCAGGTCCTCGGCACACACCAGCATGCGCGTGGCCTGCACCAGCTTGGGCAGTTTCTTCATCGCCTCGTGGTACCAGAAGTCGTTGTTGCGGCGGTAGAAGTAGTCGTTGTACAGGCGGTTGAAAGCCTCCTTGTCGGCTCCGTAGAGGGTTTCGTATACGAAGTCGTGCTGCACCGAGATGCGCGGGTGGAAGAGCGCGGGGTTCTTGCGGTCGCGCACAAAGAGCACATCGCTGATGAGTGCGTACAGCCCGTCGCGCACCCAGCGGTCATCGTCGCTGTCCTTGCCGGCAAAGGCGGCCTCGACCTTGCGCTGCGTGTCGTATTCGGGCCGCAGGTGCCAGATGTCGTCGTGGCTGCGCTCCAGGAATTGCTCGCGCACCAGCCGGGCGTGAGGGCCGAACACGCGGTCAATCACCCAGTCGGCAATGAACGGCTCGGTCATAAACTGCTCCTGGAAGTTGAGGCCGTAGCCCCGGATTTCGTCGGCGCTCATGCCCAAGGCGGGCGAGAACTGCCCCAACAGGCCGTGCACGGCATCGATGGGTATCTCCCAAATGCGGAAGAATCCCAGCACGTGGTCGATGCGGTAGGCATCGAAATACTGCGACATCTTGCGGAACCGCTTCACCCACCACGAGCAGCCGTCGGCCAGCATGGCGTCCCAGTTGTAGGTGGGGAAGCCCCAGTTCTGTCCGTTGGCCGAGAATGCATCGGGCGGTGCGCCGGCCTGGCCGTTGAGGTTGAAGTACTTGGGCTCGACCCAGGCCTCCACGCCGTCGCGGCTGATGCCAATGGGGATGTCGCCCTTGAGCACCACGTGCTTGTCGAGGGCGCGCTCGTGTGCGCCACGCATCTGCTTGTCGAGGAAGTACTGCACAAAGTACCAGTAGGCCACTTCCTTGTAGAGCCTGGCTCGCGGGTTGCTCATGGCTTTGCGCTCCTCGTCACTGAAGGTGCGGTGGTCGGGCCACTGGCCGAAAGTGGCCGTGCCGTAGAGGTCGCGGTAGTGGCAGAAGGCGGCGTAGGGCACCAGCCAGTCCTGGTTGGCGGCAAAGAAGGTCTTGAACTCCTCGCCTTTGAGCACGGCAGTCCCCTCCTGGGCGTAGAGCAGCTGCATATACTCGCGCTTGGCATTGTTCACGCGCTCGTAGTCGATTTGCGGCAGTGCGTTGAGTTCCTGGCGCAGTTGCTCGAACTGCGCGGCCTTGAGGGCATCGTGCAGCGGCGGCAGCTGGTTCAGGTCGAGGTACTGCGGGTGCAGGGCATAGATGCTGATGCTGTTGTAGGGGTAGCTGTCCTGCCAGGTGCCGGTGATGGTGGTGTCGTTGATGGGCAGCACTTGCAGGGCGCGCTGGCCGGTGCCGGCCACCCAGTCAATCATGCGCTTGAGGTCGCCGAAGTCGCCCACGCCAAAGCTGCGCTCGCTGCGCAGCGAGAAGATGGGCACCACGGTGCCGGCAAGTTTCACCGGCGGCAGCGGGAAGTGGGCCTGCGTCAACTCATACACCAGCACCTCGCCGGCGTTGAGGTCGGGTAGGGTGATGGTGCGGTTGTCGCCGTTTTCCCACACGAGCGAGGTGGCTTGCTCGCGGCTGGCAATGCCAAATTTGAACTCCATCTGCCGTGCCTCGAGTGTGCTGGCGTCGAGGGCGGTCACCCACTCGTTGTGGTTGTGCTCCACCATGCCGAAGGCTTTGACCGGGTTCCAGTCGCCCAGAGCCTTTCCGCGGCCCACGAGTACCAGCCGCTCGCTGGTGCGCAGCTGCGGTGCGCGCACCTTGACAACGATGGTGGCTGCTCCGGCGGCAGCCAGCAGGGGGTGCATCTCGCGGCGTGCCACGCAGTCGGTCATGGCCGAGCTGTAGAGGTAGCTGTCGGCGGGAATGTCGTTCCAGTGGTCCCACGCCACGCAGCGGTGCGCGGCCGCCGACACCGGGTCGAGCCGGTGGGGCATCACCAGCCACTCGTGGCGCACCATGATGCCGTCGCGCTCCACGCTGTAGTAGTAGTCCATGCTGGCATCGCCTAACGGTGCCTCGATTTCGCACGTCCATAAGCGGCCGTCGCGTGTGCTCATCGCGTGCCTCACCACCTTGTCGTCGAGGCCGGTGAGAACGTTGAGCACCAGCTGCTCGCCGTAGGCCGTGCTATAGTCCAAATTCAGTTTCAGTCTCATAGCTGTTCGGTTTTTGCAGTTTTCTCTTTCGGTGTAAAATTAGCAACAAAACACATCACACCGTTCCTGTTCCCGCCTCAAAAGTGGGAAAAGGTGGTGCAAACGATTACATGAGATGAAAGTGTGTGCCGGCGTCGGTGTGCCTTAGAAGATGAGCGCCACGGCGTGTGCGGCAATGCCCTGCTCGCGGCCGGTGAAGCCCAGGCGCTCGGTGGTGGTGGCCTTGATGGAAACCTGGTCGGGGGTGCATGCCATGCACTCGGCCAGCTCGCGCTGCATGGCGGGGATGTGCGGGTTGATTTTGGGCCGCTCGGCGCAGATGGTGATGTCGCAGTTGCCCAGGCGGTAGCCCTTTTCGCCCAGCAGCCGCATCACCTCGTATAGCAGTTTGCGGCTGTCGATGCCCCGGTAGCGTGGGTCGGTGTCGGGAAAGTGGTAGCCAATGTCGCGCAGGCACGCGGCACCCAGCAGGGCATCGCACAGGGCGTGGATGGCCACATCGGCGTCGCTGTGCCCCAGCAGCCCCAACTCATGCTCGATTCTCACGCCGCCCAGCCACAGCTCGCGCCCGGCCACCAGCCGGTGCACGTCGTATCCAAACCCAATCCGCATTTAGTTGCGGTTGAAGAGGTTCTTGATGCCGTCCATGTCGAACGAGAGGGTGAAGCGCAACGTTTGGTCGAGGGGGCTGTTCTGCTTGGTGGCAATCATGTAGCTGGCGTCGAGGCGCAGCACATTGAGCGAGAAGCCGGCACCCAGGCCGAAGTACTGGCGGTCGCCATTGTAGGCACTCTCGTAGTAGTAGCCGCCACGCAGGAAGAACTGCTGGTTATAGGCATACTCGGCACCAAGCGAGCAGTTGATGCGCTTGGCGAAGTCGCTGCCAAACGAGCTGAAGATTCCCGAAATCGACGACTTGTTCTTCCACTCTTCGAGGGCATCATCGTATGACAGTTGGTCGAATGAGCCATCACTGCTCACATAGTCGCTCTGCCGAGGCTTGGCCGGCACAAGCAGCTTGTTGGCATCGAGGCCGATGGTCAGGTTGTGATAGTCGGCCAGCGGGAAGGTGAACGCGGTGCCAATCTTGAGGTTTGCCGGCAGGAAGGCCTGGCGGTTGCCGCCCTCGTAGCTCACCTTTGAGCCGATATTCGAGATGTTGAACCCCAGCGACCACTGGCACTCGTTGCGGCCAATCACCGGGTAGGTGGTGTAGTAGCCGCTGATGTCGGCGGCGAAAGCCGAGGCCCCCGTCTTGGCATCGGCGGTTCCGCTTGTGCTGTAACCCAGGTCGCTGCGAACGAAACGCAGGGTGACACCCATGGCGAATTTCTCCGACAGCTTGCGCGAGTAGCCGGCATCGATGGCAAACTCGTAGGGGTGAATCGAATTGGTGACGGCGCTGTTCTCGACCGAGTTCACCTCGCCATAGGAGAAATAGCGCAGCGAGGCGCTGATGGCCTGGTTGTCGCCGCTGCCCAGCTTCATGTAGCCCGTGAGGTTGGCCAGATAGATGTCGTTGACAATCTTGCGCAGCCACGGCGTGTAGCTCAATGCCACACCCGCACTGCTGTAGGCGAAGGCGTATTTCGACGAGTTCCAGAACTGCGCGTTCACATCGGGGTCGGTGGCGGCTCCCACATCACCCATGCCCGCACCGCGGGCATCGGGGGCGATGCCGAGCATGGTCACGCCAGTCTCGATGGGGTTGAACTCGTTTTTCAGGTCTTCATCGGCCCAAACACTGGCCGGCACCAGCAGCATTGCTGCCGCTATTATCGCTGACTTGAATGGAATCTTCATAAATATTTCAGTACGTTTGTTTTCTTGTCAGGTGGGTGGTATAAATAGCTTTTTTTAGCGATTTATAGCACTCACCTATAATAACTCGAAACAGCGCGATTTATTGTGTGGCAGTCGATAAATGTGGTCAATCGCCGGCCGGTTGTCGCCCGCCAAGCCCCGGAAGGAGAGCCACCTGGCCCGGGGCAATTTCTAAAGGTAGGTGTTCAGGAACTCTCGCACCACTTGCTCGTAGTCGTCGCGGTGGTCGCTGAACGCCCGGGCGTGTTCCGAGCCCGGGGCAATCCACAGCTGCTTGGGCTGGGGCTTGGCGGCGTAGAGCTGGTGCACCATGGCGGTGGGCACATAGGTGTCGTTGCCGCCGTGGATGAACAGCATGGGCAGGTTGCACTTGGCCACCTGAGTGAGTGGCGATGCCTGCTCGAAGCTCCAGCCGTAGCACACGCGGCACAAGGCGTTGGTGACGTAGAGGAGGGGCATCTCGTGCAGGCCGAACTGCTCCTGAAGCCGGTTCGAGAACTCGTTCCACGCGCTTGTGTAGCCGCAGTCCTCGATAACGGCTTTCACGGCTTCGGGCAGCGGGTCGCCGGCGGCATCCATCACCGCCGCCGCACCCATCGACACGCCATGGAGCACCACGCGCGGCGCAAGGCTGTCGGCCGGCCACAGGCTCGTGGCCACGTCGACCCAGCGGGCCACCTCGCGCCGCTCGTTCCAGCCCATGCCGATGTGGTCGCCGCCCGACAGCCCGTGGGCCGACAGGTCGGGCAACAGGATGTTGAATCCCAGTTGCTCGTGGTACATGCTCCCGATGTTCAGCATCGAGATGGCGCAGTCCTTGTAGCCATGCACCAGAATCGCTGTGCAGGCGGTGGGGGTGTCGGCCGGCAGGTAGAGGGCGTGCAGCCGTTTGCCCTCGAACTCGATGGTGGTGTCGCGCAAATTGCTTTGCTCCTGCTGCAACCAGGGCTGCAACTGCGGTGCGCGCTCAATCAGGCGGGCGTAGGCCTCGCTGGCCGAGCGTTGCAGCGGTGCCAGCGCGTAGTGCAGCAGGTAACAGCTGGCGGCAATCACCACCAGCATGACCGCGACCGCTATCCACCCACTCCAGCGCAGCCAGCGAGAAAGCCCCCGGCTGGCTGCCGCATTGCAGGCGGAGCAAGCCGAGGACTGACGTTTTTTCTTCCCGCAGATTTTCATCGCTTGTTAGTCGCGGCTGCCGAAAAACCGCAGCAGGTACAGGAACAGGTTGATGAAATCGAGGTAGAGGATCAGGGCGCCCAGCGTGGCCACCTTGCCCACCTGACTCGGGTCGGTCATCGAGGCCATCTCCTTGATTTTCTGCGTGTCCCACGCCGTGAGGCCGATGAAGATGGCCACACCGGCCAGGCTGATGATCCACTCCAGCGTGCTGCTGCCCATGAACAGGTTGATGAGCGAGGCCACGATGAGCCCAATCAGCGCCATGAACAAGAACGAGCCGAACTTCGACAGGTCTTGCTTGGTGAAGTAGCCAAAGGCCGTCATCGCTCCGAACGTGAGCGAGGTGATAAGGAATGTTTGGGAAATCGATGAGAAGGTGTAGGCCAGGAAAATCGGGGTGAGCGTCACGCCGTTGAGCACGCTGTAGAGGTAGAACAGTGCCGTGGCGGTGCCGCTGCTGAGCTTGTTGATGGCCCCGCTGATGCCAAACACCAGTGCCAGCTCGGCTATCATCAGTCCCCAAAAGATGATGCGATTGCCCAGGAGCATCGTTATCAGCGTCTCGCTGCTGAGCATCATAAACGAGGTGATGGCCGTGGCGAGCAGGCCCAGGAACATCTTGCCGTAAACACGGCGCATCACGCTGGCGATGTAGTTGGACAGCGTCATCTCGTTTTCCACTTGGGCAGCCGACGAGTAGCCGTTGCCATAAGGATAATTCTCGTAGTTGTTCATAGTGTTTTCAGTTATCAGTTGTCAGTTGTCAGTTTTCAGTTGTCATAACCCACCCTTGGGCTGGCCGTTATCGGGTAAGGGGGTAATTATAGGTTTAGCAAAAAGTGTGCCAATCGTGTCACATGCGTTGTGGCACTTCCATGCCGAGAAGGCTCAGTGCGCGGGCGAGGATGTCGGCCACGGTGCGCGAGAGTTTCAGGCGGAACACGCGCACGGCGGCGGTGTCCTCGCGCAAGATGCTGTAGTCGTGGTAGAACTGGTTGAACTCCTTGGCCAGGTCGTAGGCATAGTTGGCCACCAGCGCCGGGCTGTAGTTCTTGCCGGCATCGGCCACCACGGTGGCAAAGTCGGCCAGCCGCTGGATGAGCGAGGTCTCCTTGTCGTTGGGCGACACCGCGCTGATGTCGGTGCCGTCGATGTTGTCGGCGGCCTTGCGCAGCACCGACTGGATGCGGGCGTAGGTGTACTGGATAAACGGCCCGGTGTTGCCGTTGAAGTCAATCGATTCGCGTGGGTTGAACGTCATGTTCTTGCGCGGGTCCACCTTGAGAATGAAGTACTTGAGTGCGCCCAGTCCCACAATGCGCAGCACCTCCTCTTTCTCGTTGTCGTCGAGTCCCTCGAGCCGGCCGGGTTCCTGGCTCATCTCGCGTGCGGTGCCAATCATCTCGTCCATCAGGTCGTCGGCATCCACCACCGTGCCCTCGCGCGACTTCATCTTGCCCTCGGGCAGCTCCACCATGCCGTACGAGAAGTGAATCAAATCCTTGCCCCACTTGAAACCGAGCTTGTCGAGCAGCAGCGACAACACTTGGAAATGATAGTTCTGCTCGTTGCCCACCACATAAATCATCTGGTCGATGGGGTAGTCCTGGTAGCGCAGCTTGGCCGTGCCAATGTCCTGGGTTATATACACCGAGGTGCCGTCGCTGCGCAAGAGCAGCTTGTGGTCGAGGCCGTCGGGCGTGAGGTCGGCCCACACGCTGCCGTCGTCCTTGCGGTAGAAGATGCCCTTGTCCAGGCCCTCGAGCACCTTTTCCTTGCCTTCGAGATAGGTCTCGCTCTCGTAGTAGATTTTGTCGAAGGTCACGCCCAGGCGGCGGTAGGTGGTGTCGAAGCCGGCGTAGACCCACTCGTTCATCTGCCGCCACAGCGCGCGCACCTGCTCGTCGCCGTCCTCCCACTTGCGCAGCATCTCGTGGGCCTCGCGCATGAGTGCCGACTGCTCCTTGGCCTCGTCCTCGCTCATGCCGCGCGCTTCCAGTTCCTTGAGTTCGGCCTTGTAGTGCTGGTCAAAGGCCACGTAGCAGTCGCCAATCAGGTGGTCGCCTTTCTTGCCCGTGCTCTCGGGAGTGGCGCCGTTGCCCCACTTGAGCCAGGCCAGCATCGACTTGCAGATGTGGATGCCGCGGTCGTTGACGATGTTGGTCTTCACCACGCGGTTGCCGTTGGCCTCCATGATGCGCGCCAGGCTGTAGCCCAGCAGGTTGTTGCGCACATGGCCCAGGTGCAGCGGCTTGTTGGTGTTGGGCGATGAATACTCAATCATCACCAGCGGACTCGTGGCGGTGGCTGCGGTGAACCCGTAATTGGGCGTCGAGGCCACATGGTTGAGCACGCCAGTCCAGAACGTGGGCTGGATGGTGAGGTTGAGGAATCCCTTGATTACGTTGAACTTCTCCACGGCCTCGCAGTGCTCGACAAGCCACTGCCCTATTTCCTGGGCGGTGGCCTCGGGTGCCTTGCGCGAGGCTTTCAGGAATGGGAATACCACGATGGTCTCGTTGCCCTCAAACTCCTTCTTGGTCGTCTGCGGCACGATTTTGTCGGCGGGAAAGTCCACGCCGTAGAGCGCTTTCACCGCCTCGGAGGTGGCTTGCGCGAGAATGCTGTCAATCGACATAGTAGATGCTTCGTTTTTCAATTCAAACCGCAAAGTTACTATATTATTGCCATTTGTCAATTACCGGTTGCCAATTATTTATTGTTTGAATAAAAAAAGAGCTTGTGGAGCGTGCTAATTGGCAATTATTTACTATCTTTGCAAATTGAAAGAAACAAACCGCGATACACTATGAAGAAACTTGCCTTTATCGCCCTGGCTGCATTGCTGTTGATACCGGTGCTTGCCCAGGACAAGCGCTACACCATGTACGGCGTGATGTTCTACAACCTGGAGAACCTGTTCGACACCATCAACTCCAACGGCAACTACGACCTGGAGTTCTCGCCGCAGGGCGCACGCCAGTGGAACAACGAGAAATACTGGCAGAAACAGCACAACATGGCCTACGCCATCAGCCAAATCACCACGCAGGGCACGCCCGATGGCCCGGCGCTCATCGGCGTGAGCGAGATTGAGAACATCACCGTGCTGCAAGACCTGGTGCGTCAGCCCGAGCTCAAGAACCGCCACTACCAAATCGTGCACCACGACGGTCCCGACCGCCGTGGCGTGGACGTGGGGCTGCTCTACGACCCACGCGTGTTCAAGGTGCTCAACGTCACCAACCAGCGCCTCGGGCGACGATACTTTGAGAGCATTGGCTACGGCGACCAGTACAGCACCGACTTCCGCACACGCGACCAGCTGTGCGTGACCGGCTTGCTGGCCGGCGAGAAGGTGAGCGTGCTCGTCAACCACTGGCCCTCGCGCATCGGCGGACAGGAGCAGTCGAGCTACTTGCGCGAGGCTGCCGCCGCCATGGCACGGCAAACCATCGACTCGCTGCTGCGCGACGACCCCGAACAGGGCATCTTCTTCATGGGCGACCTCAACGACGACCCGCAGGACCGCTCCTGCGCCAAATACCTGCACGCCGTGCGCGACTTGAACGATGTGAACAGCGTGAGCGACCTCTACAACCCCTGGTGGAAAATGCTCGACAAGGGCATTGGCACTCTCGCCTACAAGGGACAGTGGAACCTGTTTGACCAAATCATTTGCAACGGCTACTTCCTGCGCCACCACGAGGGTAAGGACAAGCCGCAGCTCACGTTCCTGCGCGCCGAGGTGCTGAACCGCGACTTCCTCAAGACCAGCGAGGGCGACCGCAAGGGATACCCACACCGCACCTTCAGTGCCGGCGTGTTCCTCAACGGTTACAGCGACCACTTCCCAACCATCATATACTTGGTGAAGGAAGCACGCTGACGTGCGTAAAACAGGGCAACGGTTCTTTTGTGACGTTTTGTCGCAAAAGAACCGTTGCTGCGTTACCCCACCTTTAATTATAATAGTCTTGTGTGGGTAATTCAGGCGCAATGTGAATTGCACGAATTAGGCGAATTTAAGGCGCACCACCAAAAGACGGTAAGGCATGAAGAGCCATGATAAGTCGTCTTATTGGTCGTCGGCAAGGCTCTCAAGCTGTTTCTGCACCCATTCCTTTGCTTTCTTAGTCGCCTCGCGCTTGGCGGTGGCGGCCACACTGTCGAGCAACTCCTGCGCTATGGCGGCCAGGTCGTCGTCGGCAACGGTGTCTGCCTCCTCGATGGGCGGAGCCAGATAGCTGTCGTCATCTTCCTCAATGGGGTCGGCCGGCAGGGGAACCACCTGTTGATGACTGGCGGTGGGCGCACCCTCCAGACCCAGCTGGCGCTCAAAGGTGCGCAGCAGGAACTTATCGACATCCTCCTTGTCGAAAGTGAACACATGGCCCAGCACGCCTATCGACACGGTTTCCTTCTTGCTGCCAATGTCGATGCGTCCCACCGAGCACACGACGTAGTTGTCCACTTCCACGTAATGGTCAATCAAGTAGCCCATTCCGTGTCCGCCTATCCAGTCAATCGCTCCGCCCACAAGGGGTGCGAACTCCCCTAACGGGCTGGTGAGCAGCTGCACTTTCTCGGTGAGCCACGACTGCGAGGCGCGGGCGATGGCATCCTTGTGCTTCTCGCTCGACGGACAGGTGACCGCCAGCACGGTCACCACCAGCAGCAGGCACAGCAAGGCAATGAGCCACTTCACGCCCGAGCGGCGGCGGGGCTGCCGCTCGCCGGGCTGCGGCCCCCACTCGCTGGCCGGCGGTGCGGGGGCAGCGGCTGGCTGGCGGGGAGTGTGGGGAGGAGGCGTGGAGTTGATATGCTGCCGGAACTCGAGTTGCTGCAGCAGTGGCGTGAGCTCGGCCACATCGCCAGCCTGTTGCCAGTCGGCCATGCCCTGTGCCCACACTTCGGTCTCGGGCGTAATGCCCAGCTCGGCCAGCTGCTCCACGGTGAACGGGCCTTGCTGCTGGTCGTTGACGATAACATAGTAATTTCTCATGGTGGCAATCAATATAATCGCATTCACCCATTAGACCGCCAAGCAGTTGCGAGGTTTAAACCTGAACCGCTCATTCGCCCAACTGGCAACGGCAGAATTTGATAAACAACCAATGAGGCCAATAAGCCCAATGATCCCAATGATCCCAATAAGGCCAATGAACCCAATTCAGCCACACCATGAGCCAGTGTTCGCACGCAAAAACTGCAAACTTTGCAGCCAAAGCTATGGAAAAATATTGACTTTTGGCTGCGAAGTTTGCAGATATTGAGTGAGGCTCGGTTGAGGGATAGCCGCCCAGGGCACCGCCACACACTGCAGTTGGCCCTCTTCGAGGCCCGCCGCAGGAGGCGTTGCTTACCCCACGCCACACGCATCTTCGACGCGTGCGCCGTGGGGTTTCTTGCACTTTGAGGCCCCCGGCCTCATGCAGACCTACGGCCTGCGGTTCACTGGGCGGGCGAGGTGGCTTTGACGCACACTGCTCCCGGTGCTGGTTATTCAGCGTGGTGTTCCTCGCCGAGGATATCCGCTTCCCCACCATGGCAGGAGCGCAGCGACTGAATGGTGGGGTTTTCACAGTGGTTATCGCCTGTCGGCGATGGGGCGGCCTGCTCAAGATTTCACACACACGTTTTTTGAGGACTCTATAACGGATAGCATGGGTGGCTTCACTTAAATTCGCCCTAATTCGTGCAATTCGCATTGAGTATGAATCACCCGCACAAAACGTCACAGAGCCTGAAAAAAGCAGATTTCGCAGAATAGACCACTCTGCGAAATCTGCTTAATCAGCGGTTCTCCGCTATTCTGCGCGAGGTTCCCGCGGAACTTTTCGTGCCATTACTGGGCCAGAATCAGGTTGATGAGCGCGTTCACGTCCTCGATGTCGGTGACTCCGTCGCCGTTCACGTCGGCGATGCCGGCGAGGGCATCGGCGGTGGTGAGGTCGAGAATCACGTTAATCAGGGCGTTCACATCCTCCACATCCACGGCACCATCGCCGTTCACGTCGCCGGGTTCGGTGTCGGGCGTGCTGCTGACGCGGATGGCGTCGATAATTACGGCGGCGTGGCTCACCACTGCACCGGTGAACTCGAGCTGGATGTCCTTGCCCATGAAATCGTCCAGCGCATATTCAGCCCCAGACCACACAAATTCGCTTGTGCTACCACCAAGGGTGATGGTTCCCAGCGTGGTGGTCACACCATCGCAAATCACTTTCACTGCCAGGGTGTTGGTGCAGTTCTGCAGGGTGGCGTAGTCAAACGTGAGCTTGGGTTGCTTGCCAGAGATGTGGATTTTGCCCGAGGTGTAGGTACCGGTTTGGTCCACATCGGTTCCAATCATGGCCAGGAACGAGCCATCGCCATCGCTGGCCATCAAATCCGAACTGCTGGCAACCACATCCCACGTCACGTCGCCCGTGGGTAACCAGGCGTAGCGGGTTTCGCCGGTGGTTGTGCTCTCGTAGAATGGCAGCTCGTAGGGCTTGCCCATGAGCAGATAGGGGGTGTAGCCTGCCCAGGCACTGTAGTAGGTGTTAAAGTGCGAGGTGACGTAGTAGCGCAGGAACTGCTGCGGGTCGCTCTCATAGTCCATGGCCCGGAACGTGAGCTGCGTGTCGGTGAGTTCCTCGCCCATCAACTGCTCGTCGGCATTGTAGACGTTGTAGGTGATTTTGCTGCCGTCAATGGCGGCGCCGTCGATGTTGGTGGTGACGGGGGGCCAGGTCATGGACACCTCGCCGGGGTTGTCGGTGGCGGCGATGGTCACACCGGTGACATCGGCAGGCGGACGCACACCGATGTAGGTACTGGTCTTGAGCGAGATGCCGCGGCCGCCGGTCAGGCCGTAGGGTACTGCCACAAAGTCGTAGTTGCCGTCGCGAGGCAGGTCAATCGTGGTTGTGTAGGTCTCGCGCAGTGCAGGCGCTTGCCAGGTGTACACCAGTTGGTCGTTGGCCAGCAGGTCGATGCGGTCGTACCCGTCGAGAGCCTTGCGCTGCGTGTTCCACCCCGAAGTCCTCAGGAGTACATCGGCCTTCAAATCGCCGTTGGCATCGGGGGTCACCGTCAGTTCCATGGGGTAATAGGGCGCACTGGGTTCATATCCCTCGCTCACGTCAATACCCAGGCAACCGAACCAGAAACCACCCTGGCTGATGCCATGCAGACCAATGTAGTAGGTGCCGTCGGCCGGAGCCGTGAACACAGTGCAGTCCTCGCGGGGCGCGGTGTTGCCCGTGAGCACTACGGTGGCTCCCTTAATCGTGGTGGTCATTGCCGCCACAGTGGGGCTGGTACCCATCTTCACCTCATAGCGCTCGGTGTAATTGCTGTATTCGTACATACTGAACACGCGGTAGGTGACCGTGTAGGACTTTCCGCCTTCCAGATACAGCCCGGGCGTGATGGCCCAGTCGTCGGTTTCGGGCACCACATCCTGCATCTGCTCCCAGAACGAGAGTTCGCGGTTGTTCTTGGGTACATAGATGCCGTGCTCGCCGCGCAGGTTGCAGTTCACGGCGTAGGTCCACACATAGGTGTCGTTGTTGGCGTTGATGTAGGTGAGCTCGTTGGCGCGGTCTTCGGTCTCGAAGTGGTTGCTGTAGGGCAGGGTGAACTGTCCGCTGGCCAGATAGTTGGAACGGGTCGGTTTGCTCTGTGCGTTGCCCACGCGGGCGGTGACGGTATAGAAGTAGTTGCTGCGTCCGCCGCCGGGGGCTGCCTCGGTGAAGGTGGTGGTAGTCAAGCCTGTGGCCACCTGCGCCTCGTCGGGATAGCGCACCAGGTCGTAGGTGGCACCGTCAATGGCCACAGCCTCCCAGGTGACCTTGAAGTTGTTGCCGCTCTTGGCGAGCGTGACAGAGGCGGGAGCCGGCACGGCGGCGTCGCCCACGGTGACGGTCTGGCGCACGATGTCGCTCTCGCCCTGGTCGTTGTTCAGGGCCACAGCAACGACGGCCTGTCCGCCGTGCTCCATGTCGATGGGTGCGCTCACGGTCGAGCCGTAGGCGGCCTCGCCGGTGGCCGCAGCCACACCATCCACATAGACGGTGTAGCTGGCTTCGCCCTGGCCCATAGTGCCATTGGCCAGGGGACGAGGCACGATGAAGCTCACAGTGACTTCCAGGCCATTGAAAGTGGCTTGCACATTGGCGGGTGCCTGGGGCACTCCGTCGCTCAGGCGTGGCTGCATCCACATCACGCCCCACTCATCGTTGTTGGGGAAGGTGTAGACATGTGTGGCTGTCGCAGTCTCGGTATCAATGGCGTAGAGCGACGACTCGTAGAGGTTGCAAGTATTGTAGTAGTACACCCCGGTGATGGGGTCGATGCAGCCGCAGTTGGCGTAGGCCGAGGTCACGCCGGTGTTCCCCACCTTGCGCAGCGTGCCGTTGGTCATGTCCACCTCATAGAGAATGCCCGTCTTGCGGTCGATGCCCCACATGCGGTGCTGCTTGTCGATGACCATGCCGGTGATTGACACAGGCAGTTCGGCGATGCCGGTAGTTAGACCGGTGGACAAATCCAGCGTGCCAAAGATGTCCTTGTTCAGGCTGTTGTTGCTGAAATTGCCGTAGATGATGCCCGTGTAACGGTCATAAACCATCGACCATCCCGATGAGCTTGGGTAGCCGGGGTTGATATACATCTCCACCTCGCCGGTGTACAGATTGAACAGGTAGTGCTGCACACGCGGCGAGGAGACGATACCGTAGTCGTCACCGAAACTAAACCCGCGCTCCACATGCGATAGCCACAAGCGTCCGTCGATGTAGCACACCCCGCGGGTGGTGGTGAACATATCGCCCAGATAGATGGGATAGAACTCGGGGGTATTGGTGTCCAATACATAGACCCCCGAGTGGTAGTAGTCGCTCCACACGTTGGAGTAGACGCGCGTGCCGTAAATCACGCCCGAGGGCTGATAGGCTGCCACGCGCCGGGCCTGGGGTTGCCCCACGGGCGCGGGCGGGAGCATGCCATTGATGGTGCGGAATTCTACGGATGGGATTTGTGCTGTGCTGCTTCCGTCGGCTGGAGGAGCCACCTTGCCCATGAGCTGCTGGGCTTGCACGGCACCGCACATGCCGATAAGGGCGAGAATGACGAAGAAATTTTTCATAGAAACTGGTTTTTGTTAAAAAAAGGGGGCGTGTGTGCTTGGCACGCACGCCCCTGGGTAATGGAGTGGTTGTTATTGCGTGAACACTTCAGATGGGGGCAGCATATTTCACTTCACCATCTTGGTTGCGGTCACGGTGCCGTCGGAGTGGCGGGTGACCACAATGTTCAGTCCGTCGAAGGGCTTGCTCGAGGTCATGCCGGCTGCGTTCACGTAGGTCACGCCCTGCACGGTGGCGGCGTTAAGGTCGGCCACGGCGGTGACAATGTCCTCGCTCACCGAACCGCCCACAGGCGCGATGATGTAGTTGGTGCAGCTGTTCAGGTCGCTCTTGTGAGCGCGGCGCGGTGCTCCGCCGGCGGGTTCCTCCTCGGGTTCCCAGGCGGCTTTCAGGCGCACAATCACGGTGAGCTCCACATTCTTGTTGATATAGGCCTCGTTCTCGAGAACATCACCAATAAACGAGTTGTCGATGGTGAGTTTCTGTCCCGGGTCTTCGGGGTTGGAATAGGCACGGAGCACGCCGTCGGCATAGAAACCGGCCACCTTGGCGACACAGTTGCCCGGCACGTCGATGAGCTGGGTCATGTCGATGACCACGGGCTCCACATCTTCGTTGCTCTCGCCAGCCTTGGGCTGCCCGGCGAGGGTGAGCACTGGATTGGTGTCGATGTCGCTCACATAGCCGCGCAGGCTGTTGGCCTTCACGCTCTTGGCATAGGACAGAGCCTGGCGTGCGGCACTGTCGAACTGTGTGGCAATCCAGTTGCCGTTGTTGTCGGTGAGGATGGCGGTGCCATCGGTTTCCACATCGGCAATGAGCAGCTCGTCGGTGATGCGCAGTTTCTCGCTGGTGGGCGCGGCGAGTGCCTCGGCCAGCGTCATCATGGGCAGCGGCTCCAGAATCTCCTCGGTGGCGTGGAAGCGCCAGTAGTATGTAGTGGAGCCGCTGTAGGTTGCCTTGATGTTGTAGTAAGCATCGGTGCTTCCCTCGGGTACATAGAGCGTGGCAGTGTTGACCGAGCTGGCAAACGGTGCGAACTGCGACATGGCGCCATCCCAGGTGGGCGGCGTGGTGGCCAGGCAGGTCACCGTCTCGATGGTGGTGACGTTGTTGGTCATATTGTTGCCCAACGTGCGCACGCCTTCGCCCAGGGTGATGTGCCTCAGGGCGGTGCAGTTGCTCATTAGCGACATGGGCAGGTTCGCCACATTGGGAATGGTGAGATCCTCGATAGCCATGCGGGCGAAGCAGAAGGCGTCGAGCGTGGTCACACTCTGCGGCAGCACCAGCTCGGTGATGCCCGTCATGCCGCGCACGCCGTAGGGGGCAATCGACAGCAGACCCTCATTGAGGGTGAGCTTGGTCACCAGTGCGTTGTCGGCAAAGGCGCGGTCGCCGATACGGGTCACCTGATAGGTGCGGTCTTTGTGGGTCACGGTTGCGGGAATCTCAATCTCGCCGCTGTAGCACTCCACATCGTTGACTGTGCCGCCTTGCGAGTTGGTCACCTCCACGGTGAGGTCGTCGGCACTGAGCACGTTGTAGTAGATGCCGTTCTCGCAGAAGAACTCATCGCCTTTCACGTTTGCCGTCACGGTGACGCTGGCCGTCAAGCCGTTGGGCGTGGTGGCGGTGATGACCACGGTGTAGGGTTGCTCGTCCTCGCTGGTTAGCGGGGCCGTGCGGGTCACCAAGCCATTCTCGTCGACGGTGGCGATGGTCTCATCGGCACTGCTCCAGGTGGCAAATCGGTCGGTGGTGTTCTCGGGTGTGTAGTTCACCGTGAGTTGCACGGTGCTGCCGGCCACGGCGGCCAGCACCGGTTCGGTGGGCGTGATGTCGATGGCGGTGGGCAGCACGGTCTCGAGCACCTGGGCGGTGACGGTGACGGTCTGCGACACACCGCTGGCGGCCGTGGCGGTGATGTCCACGGTGTAGGGCACGTCGTTGTTATAAAGCGGTGCGGTGCGGGTCACCAAGCCATTGGCGTCCACGGTGGCGATATGCTCATTGGCCGAAGTCCAGGTGATGGTTTGGTCGAGTGCATTCTCGGGGGTAACAGTTGCCGTGAGCTGAACAGTGGCACCCTCCTCGGCGGCGAGGATGGGTTCTGCGGGGCTGATGGCGACGGCGGTCACGGGGATGTCGGCCAGCACCTCGGCGGTGATGGTCACGGTGGCCACCACATCATTGGCTCCGGCGGCGGTGATGGTCACGGTGTAAGGCTCATCGCCGGTGTTGGTGAGGGGTGCGGTTCGCGTCACCAGGCCAGTGTTGCTCACCGTGGCCACGCTGGCATCGCTGGTGCTCCACACAATGGTTTGGTCGGTGGCATTCTCGGGCAGGACGGTGGCCGTGAGCTGCACGGTGGCTCCCTCCACAGCGGCGAGGACGGGATTCTCGGGCGAAATGGTGATGCTCTCCACATCCACCGTGCCACCGGGAGGATCCAGCTCCACGTAATTGCCGAATTTGTTCCACATCGTAGTTCCTCCCGCTTGCAGACCGATGTTTGTTTTGGTCTTGTAGGCATCGGTGGTCCCGTAGGGGATATACAGTGTGGACTGAGCCTGAATGGCGTTGGTGATGGGCTTGCACTGGTGCGCGTAAGTTGTTGGAATTGTGCTTGGCACATTCCAGCCCACCACGTCCTCATAGAGCATGGTGACCTTTTGCAGCGAGCTGCAACCACGCATCATGTGAATCGAGGCCCAGTGCACACCCTCGCCGAAGACAATGGTTGTCAGCGATGAGCAGCCATCGCACAGGTAGTTGGGCAGGTTCTCCACATTGGGAATCTCCAGTTCCAGCAGGCCGGTCATGCCCGCAAAGCAGCTCTCGGGCAGCGTGGTGACGCTCGTGGGAAGCTTCAGGCTCGTGACCTCGGTGTTGTTCTTGAACACATTGCCAATCGTGGTCACCGTGTAAGTGACCCCATCGTGTTCGACTGTGGCAGGCACCACAATGTCGCCCGCATAAGCGACATCGCCGGTGGTCAGCGACGCGGTCTCGCCGCTGGTGTTGTAGTAAAGCCCGCCTTCTTCAAAGCTGTACGCCCAGCTGCTCAGCGAGCACACGGCACACACTGCAAGGGCTGCCAGCGTTTTGTAGAATTTGTTCATAATGGCTGTAAAATTTTAACGTTGTTTCCTCCTCCCAGGGAAACCGAATGTTGTGAAAAATAGGGAAGGAAAACCAATGATGACCCAGGGCTGGGCGCTTTGAGCCATGTGATTCTATTTTTTGGCAAATATAGTGCAAAGTGTAGAGATAATCAAGAATTTTGCGGATAATTGTAAGGTGATTTCCAAAATGGAACAAAATTGTGGAAATTAGAGCCGGGATTGCAGCTGTTTCGCAATCCCGGCCCCACATTAAAGGCTCGGTTTTCAAAATCGTGAAAATCGGGTCGGTGTCAGTCTTACTGCGCCAGAATCATGTTGATGAGCGCGTTCACATCCTCGATGTCGATGGCTCCGTCGCCGTTCACGTCGGCGATGCCGGCGAGGGCATCGGGAGTGGTGAGGTCGAGAATCACGTTAATCAGGGCGTTCACATCCTCCACATCCACAGCACCGTCGCCGTTCACGTCGCCAGGCTCGGTGTCGGGCGTGCTGGTGACCTGGATGTTGTCGATGATCACGGCGGCGTGGCTGACCACGGTGCCGGTGATTTCAATCTGGATGTTCTTGTCGGCGTATGCGCTGAGGTCATACTCAACCGACTTCCAGGTGAAGCTGCTTGCATCGCCCGTGAGCGTGAGGGTGCCCAGTGTGGTGGTCACACCATCGCAAATCACTTTCACTGCCAGGGTGTTGGTGCAGTTCTGCAGGGTGGCGTAGTCGAGCGAGAGCTTGGGGGCGGTGCCGCTGATGTGGATGCGTCCCGAGGTCATCGTGCCCGTTTGGTTGGCTTCCGAGCCGGCGATAAAGTAGCAGGTGCCGTCGCCATCGGTTGCATGGAGGTCGCTATCCTCGGCGGTCACGTCCCATCCCAGGTCACCGCTCATGAGCCAGGCGTAGCGCATGGCATCGATTGTGGTGGTCTCGTGGAATGGCAGCTCGTAGGGCTTGCCAACCAGCAGGTAGGGCGTGTAGGCAGCCTGTGAGCTGTAGAATGTGTTGAAGTGTGAGGTGACGTAGAAGCGTACAAACTGCTGCATGCTATTGTCGTAGTCCATGGCCTGGATGTTGAGGCTGGTCTCTTTTTGGTCGCGCACAATGGCGTACTCAGTGGCGTCGTACACGGTGTAGGTGACCTTGCTCGGGTCGATGGTGGTGCCGTCGATGTTGGTGGTGACGGCATCCCAACTCATGTTCACCACGCCGGGAACATTGGTCTCGACGAGCAGGGCGTTAGTCGGCACGCTGGGCGGACGCACGCCCACATAGGCGGTCTCGGCGCGGGGGATACCGGCCACACCGTTGGCATCGTAGGCCACAGCCACGAACTCATAGCTGCCATCGCGCGGCACGGTCACGGTGGTGGTGACGTTGGCGCCCGGCGTGGGGTTCTCCCAGGTGTGAATCAGCTGCCCGTTGGCGCGCAGCTCGGCACGGCTCAGTGTGCCGATGTTCTGCTTGAGCGTGTTCCAGCTCGACAATCCCACGCTCACCTCGGCGGTCAGTGCGCCGTCGGCAGCCGGCGTGATGCTCAGGCTCTTGGGCTGGTTGGGCGCACTGCTGGGTACTCCCTCGGCAACATCGATGCCCAGGCAGCCGAACCAGAAGCCCGGATTGCTGATGCCGTGCAGGCCGATGTAGTAGGTGCCGGTGCCGGGAGCGGCAAACACAAAGGTGATGGTGAGCGGGTGTACATTGTCGTTGCTCAACGTGTAGGCCGACTGGATGGTGGTGGTCATGCCGGCCACGGTGGGCGAGGTACCCATCTTCACCTCAAAGCGCTCGCGGTAGTCCTCCATGTCGGCGTAGGTGCCGAAGAGCTTGTAGGTTATGGCGTAGGACTTGCCGGCCTCGAGCGGCAGCCCCGGGGTGATGGCCCAGTCGTCGCTGGGGGGCTGCGACGAAGACCAACCCGAGCTTACTCTGTCGGGCTTGGGCAGATAGATGCCATGGCTGCCGCGCAGGTCGCAGTTCACGGCGTAGGTCCACACCTTGTTGTCGTTGTTGGCGTTGATGTAGGTGAGCTCGTTGGCGCGGTCCTTGGTCTCGAAGTGGTTGCTGTAGGGCAGGCCAAACGAGCCGGTGGCCACATAGTTCGAGCGTGTGCTGGCACTTTGCGCGTTGCCCACATGGGCGGTGACGGTGTAGAAGTAGTTGGTGTGCACGCCGCCGGGCACAGCCTCGGTGAAGCTGGTGGCGGTCAGGCCGGTGGCCACTTGCACCTCGCCGGGGTAGCGGGTCACATTGTAGGTCACGCCGGCCATGTCAACGGCATCCCAGGTGACATTGAAGTTGTTGCCGCTCAGTGCGAGCGTGACGGTGGCTGGAGCCGGCACGGCGGCATCGCCGATGGTGACCATCTGGCGCACAATCTCGCTCTCACCCTGGTCGTTTTTCAAAGCAATGGCGATGATGTACTCTCCGCCATGCTCCATGGTCAGGGGCACACCCACGTTGCTGCCGTAATTGGCCTCGCCGGTGAAAGCGGCTGCACCATCCACATACACGGTGTAGGTGGCCTGGCCCTGGCCCATGCTGCCGTTGGCCAGCGGGCGGGGAACGATGAAGCTCACGGCACAGTCCATCCCGTCGGAGTCGATGCGCACGTTGGCGGGTGCCTGCGGCACGCCGTCGCTCAGTTGTGGCAGCATCCACATCGACGACCACTCATCGTTGGTGGGGATGGCATAGACCAGCGTGGCGGTGCAGGTCTCGGTGTCGATGGCATAGAGCGACGACTCGTAGAGGTTGCACGTGTGGTAGTAGAACACGCCGGTGACGGGGTCGATCACACCGCAGTTCATGTAGGCCGAGGTCACCCCGATGTTGCCTGCCTTGCGCAGCGTGCCGTTGGTCATGTCAATCTCATAGAGGTCGCCCGACTTGCGCTCCACACCCCACATGCGGTGGTCGTTGTCAATCACCACAGCGGTGAGCATCACCTCCAGCTCGGCAATCGGCATGCGGATGCCCGTGTTCGGATCCAGCGTGCCAAAGATGTTGCCGTTGAGCGTGTTGTTGCTGAAGCAGCCGATGATGGTGCCCGTGTAACGGTCGTAGGCCAATCCAGGACCCGTGGCGCTGGGGTAGCCGGGGTTGATATAGTTCTCGATTTGTCCGGTGTACACGTTGAACACATAGTGCGTGACGCGGTTGTTGGTCACAATGGTGTTGTCGTCACCGACGCTGAAGCCTTTCTCCACGTGCGAAATCCACAGCTTGCCGTCGAAATAGACCACACCGCGGGTGGTGTTGAACAGGTCGCCCTCGTAGATGGACGATGAGACTGGCTCGTCGGGGCTGAGTGCATACATACCCACACGCGAGTAGTCGCTCCACACGTTGGAGTAGATGCGCGTGCCATAGATGTAGCCCGAGGGCTTGTAGGCTGCCACACGGTTCGCATGACGCTTGCCCACAACCATGGGCGGCAACTGACCGTTGATGGTGCGGAAGTCCACACCCTCGACCTGTGCCGATTCGGCCGCCGATTCGGTCGGTGTGGCAACCGTGCTCTTGAGCAGCTGCGCCTGGCCGGCGGTGGCTGTCATGCCCAGCAGGGTGAGCAGTAGAAAGATTTTTTTCATAAAAAAGTGAATTGATTGGTTAATGGTTGGACGCACTTTCATGCGCGCCCAACCGGGATTAAAGTGGTTATTGAGTCAAAATCAGGTTGATGAGCGCGTTCACGTCCTCGATGTCGGTGACCCCGTCGCCGTTCACGTCGGCGTTGCCGGCAAGGTTGTCGGGGAGGGTGAGGTCGAGAATCACGTTGATCAGGGCGTTCACATCCTCCACATCCACGGCGCCGTCGCCGTTCACGTCGCCTGGCTCGGTGTCGGGAGTGCTGGTGATTTTGATGCCGTCGACAAAGATGCTTACATGAGTCCACAGGGTACCCAGCAGCTGCACCTGGATGACTTTGTCCTTGTATTCGTCAAGATTGAACCGCACGGTTTGCCAGGTCCAGTCATCGGTGCCGTTCTCAAACATCGGGATGGTGCGCAATGTTGTACCCACGCCATCGCAAAGCACATTCACCGACAGCAGGTTGCTGTCGTTCTGGAGTGCCATATAACTCAACTCGAGTTCGATGTCTCGGCCGGTGGGCCGGATTTTGCCAGAGGTCAAATGGCCCTGGTCTTCCTGATAGGAGCCTTTCATCCAGAAGAACGACCCGTCGCCGTCCACCGATTTGATGTCCGAAGCATCGGTATAGAGCTGCCATTGTGCGTCACCGCCGGTAATCCAGAAATACTTGAGCTGGCTGCCGTCGCTGGTTTCGTAGAAAGGCAACTCGTAGGGGCGTCCCACCATGAAATAGGGTGTGTAGGCGGTGGTGTAGGTGTAGCGTGTGCCGTAGCGCGCGCCCACATAGTAGCGCACCATGGCCTGTGGGGCATTGGCATCGACGGCCCGGAACGTGCAGGTGGTGTCGCTTTCCACTTCTTGCAGCACGTTGCCATCGGTGTCATAAATCAGGTAGGTGACCTGTGCCGCATCGATGGCGGTGCCATCGGTGGCGGTGCGTACGGCAGGCCATGTGAGGGTGACCTCGCCCGGAGTGTTCTCGGCAATCTCCACCGAGGTCACATCGCTCGGTGCCTTGGCTCCCACAAATGCCGTGGCAGTGGCGGCGGTGCCATGGTCGGTGGCCGTGTGGTAGGCCACGGCTTCAAATTCGTAAGTTCCTAACCGCTCCACGGGCACTTGTGTCGTGAGTGTGGCACCGGGAGCCGGGTTCGTCCAGGTGTGCAGCACTTTTTCGTCCACCACCACGTCGATGTGGTCGATGGCACTGAGTGTGCCGCCATTCATCGTCTTGGTGGGGGCTGTGACGGTCACATCGGCCTTCAGGGCACCGCCCTCGTCGGGCGTGACGGCAATCATGGGTGAGGCCGGAGCTTCGGGGTAGTAACCTTCCGACACATGAATCTCGTACACGCACAGCCAGAAGCCGCCCGCCGACATACAGTGCAAGCCGATGTAATAGGTGCCGTCGGCATTCACGCTGAACGTTTTGGAATAGTTGGTGCGGCCAACGGGCAATACGCTGCCAGATAGCACGGTGCGTGGAATGACGGTTTGGGTCATGGCCCCCACTGTGGGAGCGGTGCCCATTTTTACCTCGTAAATCTCGTCGCTGCCCTTGGTCGACATATTATAGGTGACGGTGTAAATCTTGCCTTTTTCAAGTTTCAAGCCCGGAGTCACTGCCCAGTCGTCGGTTTCGGGCTCAACGCCCTGCATCTGCTCCCACATGGTGAGTTCGCGGGCGTTGTAGGGCATATAGATGCCATGCGTGCCGCGGTAGTCCAGGCTGGGTGCGAAGAGCCACACGTAGTCATCATTGTTGGCGTTGATGTAGGTGAGTTCGTTAACGCGGTCGGTGTTCTCAAAGCAGTTGTCGTAGGGCAGCGCGACTGTTGCCGAACCAATCGTCCCGGTGAATGCCTCCTCGGTGAGGCGTCCGTCGACGTGTGCGCGCACGCCGTAGTAATGCGACCCGGCGGGGGGCACCTCGCGGTAATAACCGGTGGTCAGGCCGGTTGCCACCACAGTGGCTTCGGGATAGCGGGTGACATCGTAGGTCACATTGTCGCCCGGATAGGCATCCCAATAGATGCGCACGGCTCCGGTGTCGGTGAACGTGCGGGTGTAGATACCGGTGGGTGCGGGCAGGTTCTCGCCGCCCACCTGCATGGCATCGGTGAGTGCCACGGCACTCTCGCCCTGGTCGTTGGTCAGGGCCACGGCGAAGATGGCTTTGCCATTCGACGGCACGCCGACGGTTTCGGTCACTGTGATGCCGTAGGCCACCTGCCGCTGCGAAACAGCCACACCGTTCATATATACCGTGGCTGTGGCTTGGCCGGTTCCCCTCGTGCCATTGGCAAGCAGGACGGGTACCTTGTAGGTGAGCGTTCCTTCCAGTGCCTCACCCTCGAAAGTGGCGGTGAGGTTCTGCGGCTTCGATGGCACGCCATTGCTCAAGGCGGTGGGCATCCACATATAGACGTATTCATCGTTGCAGGGGAACTCTTTCACCAGCGTGGCCTGCGCGGTGGCCAGGTCGATGGTGTACAGGGCCGAATAGTTGCGGTTGCACACGGTATAATAGTAGGTGTCGGTCATCGGGTCGATGCAGCCGGCATTTATGTATTCCGATTTCAGACCCGTTTTCCCGTGCTGGGTGAGACCTCCGGTGGCCATGTTCACCTCGTAGAGGACACCCGTGAGGTGGTTGATACCCCACATCCGGTGCTCGTTGTCGATGGCCAGGCCGGTGAGCGCGCAGGGCAGGTTGCTCAGTGCGGTGCGCACGCCCGTGGCTGGATCCACGGTGCCGAACACATAGCCCATGTTGTCGTCGCTGACAAACGAGCCGTAGATTATGCCGGTGTAGCGGTCGCAGACCATCGAACGTGCTGTGGCGTTATAGTAGCCCGGGTCGATGGTGCGCAGCAGGTTGCCCGTGTTCAGGTCAAACACATAGTGGTAGGTGTACTTGGGTGACAGGATTGCCGCCTGATAGACCGTGGTGAGCCACAACTGCCCATCGAAGTAGCACATACCCCTGCTGCCGTTGAGGATCTCGGCCAGCATATAGGGTTGGCAGATTTCACCATCGGTGGTGAGTACATAGATGCCGTTGCGCGAATAGTCGCTCCAGGTGCTGGCGTAAGTCTTGTTGGCGAAGATGTAGCCTGCCGATGTTGTGGTTGCCGGAGCGGTCTGTCGGCGAGGCGTGGTGGCGCGATTTACGCTGATCAGGCTGGTGCCGTCGAGCGTGCGGGCTCCCTCCACATTGAGTTTGAGTTCATTGGTTGACTCTTGCGAGATGGCGTGGTCGTGCAGTAATTGCCCATTGGCCATGGGGCACGACAATGCAACAGCTGCAAACAGGGATAGCAGATTGGTTCTCATGATGAAGTTGAGTGATAAAAAAGGAGTACGTGACGTGAAAAACACAGAAGAAAGGAAAGTCGGGAGGTTTTGTTGGCCTCTCGACTTTCCTGTTGTCATGTTTTTATTTCACAATCTTGGTTGTGGTCACGGTGCCGTCGGAGTGGCGTGTGACCACGATGTTCAGTCCGTCGAAGGGCTTGTCCGAGGTCATGCCGGCGGCGTTGACGTAGGTCACACCCTGCACGGTGGCGGCGTTGAGGTCGGTCACAGCGGTGACAATGTCCTCGCTCACCGAGCCGCCCACGGGCGCGATGATGTAGTTGCTCGAGCTGTTCGGGTCACCGGCAACGACGCGGCGCGGAGTGCCATTGGGGTCTTGGGGGTCATCGACCACGGGAGTCTCCCAGGCGGCTTTCAGGCGCACAATAGCGGTGAGAACCACTTTCTTGTTGATGAAGTTGTCGTTCTCGAGAGCCTCGCCAATAAAGGAGTTATCGATGGTGAGGCGCTGGCCCGGATCCTCGATGTTGGAGTATGCGCGCAACTCGCCGTTGTAGTAGTAACCGGCCACGCGGGCGACGCAGTTGCCCGGCAGATTGGCAATGAGCTGGGTCATGTCGATGGTCTCGGGAATCACCTCCTCGTTGCTCTCGCCGGCCTGCGGGGTCCGGGTGAGGGTAATCACCGGGTTGGTGTCGTAGTTGGCGATGGTGCCGCGAATGCCCTTCACGCTCTTGGCATAGCCCAGGGCCTCGCAGGCGGCCGCGTCGAAGTTGGTGGCAATCCAGCTGCCGTTGTTGTCGGTCAGGATGGCGGTGCCGTCCTCTTCCACATCGGCAATCAGCAGCTCATCGCTGATGAGCACCTCTTCGTCAACACAGGTGCCGAGGGCATCTGCCAGCGTTATCTCGGTCACATTCGAGATTTCCTCTATGGTGCTGAAGCGCCAGTAATAGATGCCGCCGCTCGACGTGTTGTAGTAAGTGTTTGCGCAACCCTCGGGCACGTAGAGCTTGGCAGAATTGATGAAACCGTTAAACGGTGCGAACTGTGCCACAGTGCCATCCCAAGTAGGCGGCGTGGTGGCGTAGCAGGTCACGTCCTCGACGCTGGTCACGTTGTTGAGCATGTTGTTGTTCAGCATCTGTACACCCTCGCCCAGCACCAGATGCTTGAGGTTGGTGCAGCCGCTCATGGCCGACATGCCAATGACGTGTGCGTTGGGGATGACAATGGTTTCTGCACTGAGGCGACCCAGTACGAATGCGCCAAGCTCGGTCACGGTGGAAGGCAGCACCAGTTCGGTGATACCGCCCATGCCACGGACACCGTAGGAGGCGATGGACTGCAAGCCCTCGGGGAGGGTCAGGCTGGTGACGCTGGTGCCTGCGCTGAAGCCCGAGCCACCGGCACCAAAGGCATAGTCGCCGATTTGGATTACATTATAGGTGCGGTTCTTGTGGGTGACGGTTGCGGGAATCACGATGTCGCCGCTGTAGCAGGTGATGTCGGCTGCGGTGCCGCCAATGGAGTTGGTCACCTCCACGGTGAGGTCGTCATGGCTGAGCACATTGTAGTAGAGGCCGTCCTCGAAGAAGAAGTCATCGCCCTTGATATTGGCGGTGACGGTGACATTGGCACTCAGGCCGTTGGGCGTGGTGGCAGTGATGACCACGGTGTAGGGTTGCTCTTGCTCGTTGGTGAGCGGTGCGGTGCGGGTCACCAAGCCGTTCTCGTCGACGGTGGCGATGGTCTCGTCGGCACTCGACCAGGTCACGGTGCGCACGTTGGTGGTTTCGGGGTCGAACACTGCGGTGAGCTGCACCGTGCTGCTGGCCTCGGCGGTGAGCACGGGCTCGGCGGGCGTGATGCTCAACGCGGTGGGTAGCACGGTCACAATCACATCGGCGGTAACGGTTACTGTTTGGGTTAAGCCATTGGCTGTGGTGGCGGTGATATCAACCGTGTAGGGCTGGTCGTTCTCGTTGAACAGGCCGGCCACACGGGTCACCAGGCCATTGGCATCGACGGTGGCAACATTTTCATTGGCACTTGTCCACGTCACCGTCTTGTAAGTGGCATTCTCGGGCAGGACGGTGGCCGTGAGCTGCACGGTGGCTCCGTCTTCGGCGGCCAGCACCGGATTGGCCGGCTCGATGGTCACGCCAGTGGGATTGATGGTCTCCAGCACGGTGGCCGTTACGGTGACGGTGCTGGTCAGGCCGTTAGATGAGGTGGCGGTGATGTCCACCGTGTAAGGCTCATCGTTGGTGTTGTACAGGCCGGCCACGCGGGTGACCAAGCCATTGGCATCAACGGTGGCAACGGTGGCATCGCTGGTACTCCAGGTGATGGTCTTGTCAAGGGCGTTTTCGGGCAGGACGGTGGCCGTGAGCTGCACGGTGGCGCCTTCTTGAGCCTCCAGTGTGGGATTGGCGGGTTCGATGGTCACGCTGGTCACAGCAATATCGGCCAGCACCTCGGCGGTGATGGTCACCGAAGCACTCACATCGTTTGCGCCATTGGCGGTGATGGTCACGGTGTAGGGTTGGTCGCCGGTGTTGGTGAGCGGCGCGGTGCGGGTCACCAGGCCGGTGTTACTCACCGTGGCCACGCTGGCATCGCTCGTGCTCCACACAATGCTCTTGTCGGTGGCATCCTCGGGCAGGATGGTGGCCGTGAGCTGCACGGTGGCACCATTCTCGGCTGCCAGCACTGGATTGGCGGGAGTGATGGTGATGCTCTCCACATCCACACCACCGCCGGGAGGATCCAGCTCAACGTAGCTACCGAACTTGTTCCACAGTGTCACCTTGCCGTAACCTGTGTTTATTTTTGCCTTGTAGGCATCGGTGGTGCCGTATGGGATATACAGTGTGGACTGTGCTTGGATGTTGTTGGCAATCGGCTTGTATTGGGCGGGAATGGTTGAGCCGCCAATACCACCTGATGGAGAGTTCCAGCCAACAACATCTTCATAGAGCATATAAACCTTATTAAGCGAAGTGCAGCTGCGAGTCATATGGCATGAGGCGAAATGCACTCCCTCGCCTAATTTGAGCGTGGTCAAGGCCGAACAGCCGTCACACAGATAATTGGGCAGGGTTTCCACATTGGGAATCTCCAGCTCCAGCAGTCCGGTCATGCCGGCGAAGCAGCTTTCGGGCAGCGAGGTCACGCTTGTGGGCAGTT
Source organism: Muribaculaceae bacterium (assembly GCA_017443765.1). Taxonomy (GTDB): domain Bacteria; phylum Bacteroidota; class Bacteroidia; order Bacteroidales; family Muribaculaceae; genus Sodaliphilus. The sequence goes on from JAFSYB010000101.1 coordinate 39,876, forward strand.
TCAGACTGGTGACCGCGGTGTTGTTTTGGAAAACCGAACCCACGGTGGTCACGTTGTAAGTCACTCCGTCGTGTTCGACGGTGGCGGGAATCACAATCTCTCCACTATAGGCGTTGTCGCCGGTGGTCAGCGACACGTCGGTGCCGCTGATGTTGTAGTAGAGCCCGCCTTCTTCAAAGTCGTAGGCCCAGCCGCACAGTGCGCTCAACGCACACACGGCAACTGCCGCCAATGATTTGTAGAATTTGTTCATAATTGATTAATATTTAGGTTAATATCACGTTCAGTCGGGTGAGTGACAATGTGCCTGTCTTCGACCGTGGCCATGAACGAACTCGCTATGCGATGGTGACAAATGTTTGCTTTTATCCTGCAAATTTATTGCAAATTGGCGACTTGGCCAACTTTTTGCTTGAAAATAATTAGCGTGGTTCTGATGTGGAACAAAGTTGTGCGCTTTTGTAACACGGCTTCCTTTGTTTGTCGGTAGTGCGGTGGGGCAGGTGCGACGGCTGCCTGTACATGTTCTGTTACAATGCCACCTTGCGCACGGTATTGCCCACGATGACGATGTAGATGCGCCCTTGCGGCAAGCCATCGATAAAGGTGTCGAGCGTGGGGTGCTGGTAGTAGAGCCGCCCATCGGTGCCGTACACCGAGGTCCAGGTGCCGTTGCGGTCGCCACGCACATAAATGGCTCCGCCGTATGCCCAGATTTCGGGTTCGAGCTTTTCGGCTTCGGGCAACTCGATGGCGGTGGGCGTGTGTCCCACGGCAAGGGCCAGCACGTTGTCGCTCTCGTGAATCAGGTTCGTGGCCGCCACCACGTAATCGGTGGTGCCCTCGGGGGTGGCGATGTAGTAGTGGTCGGCTGCGGTGAGTGCCATCGGGTAGCCGTCGGGGCCGTAGATGCGGAAGGCCATGTTGCCGCCCAGCCCCACACGGGTGAAGCCGTTGCCCATCTCCTCGGCGGGGAGCTCGCCCCTGTTCAGGTATATGTCGTCGTTGGTCCACAGCGAGAAGCGGTCGCCGTCGCCCCAAACCGGGTGGTCGGCATAGCGGCCCAGAGCACGCTCGCTCTCCACAATCAAGTCGATGCCGCTCATGGCCAGGAAATTGTCACAGCCACTCACCAGCGGCGGCCACGGTGCGGCGCAATAGACCTCAAACAGGTTGAAGCAGTCGCTCAATGCTCCGGCACCCAGCTCGGTGAGGCTGGCGGGCAGGAACACCGTGTGCAGGTTCACACAGTTGCTGAACGCTCCCTCGCCAATCTCGGCCACGCCGTCGGGCACGGCGAGGTTGGCCACATCGGTGCCGGCCATCATGTAAGGCGGAACGGCCTCCAGGTCGAGCGGCAGGGTGAGGCTTCCCAGGCGGTCGCAGCCGGCAAAGGCGGCGCGGCCAATGCGCGTCACACTGCGAGGCAGCTGCACCTCGGTGACATCGGCATCGAGCATGGCGCTGTCGGCAATGGCGGCAACCCGGTAGTTCATGCCCTCGCAGTACACCCGCTCGGGCACAACGAGCACCCCGTGATACAAGCTCGCGCCACGCTCGTCGGTGGCGCGGCACAAGGCCACCTCGTCATCGCCCGTGAACTCGTAGTAGAACCCCCCGCTGGTGAAGTCCCAAGCCAAACTTGTCAGGCTAATGCACAAGGCGAAAAACGCAAGGCAAAATCGGCGCAATGCACTGGCAACGTCGCCCAACCCATCTCGGCATGGGTATTGTGAATATTGAGTTGATGTTTTCATAATTGATGACAGATATTTCGAAACTTCTAAAACAACGTGTCCCGATTTGCGAGAATATTATGTGAAGCAATGTGGATAATGTGGATTTTTTATTTGAACGCTATTAATTATCATAATCACAACAACTTCTTTAATTCATCGATGTCAGGTAGAGTCTTTCGCAAGTCTTCTGGGGTCTCGGTAGTTGTAGTGTAGCTTGCCACCCCCATCGGTTTGTTATGGTGGGTTCTATAAATTGCTTGAGTCGTATTGGGATTGATTGCTGAGTAGATTTTGTTTTAACCTGAATAATTCACAGATATAAAAAAAGAAGCGGTTTTATTTTGCCATGTCGGCAAAATGTTGTACCTTTATGGTGTTAAAAATCAGACGCAAAACCGCTTCCCATGTGCAAAGATACAGCAAAAAATCAGACCGCGCAAGAAAAAAATCTTTTTTTCTCGATTCACAGCTTTCAGACAAGAAAATCAAGAACATCTAGATTGACTTTGGTGCCCCTGACGTCTCGTCAAACGGCGGATTGCTGCTGATGGGTTCATCAAGCGCGGCCTTCAACCGCAAGCTGGCGGGGCTGATTCCCGACAGACGCAACCAAGACATGATTGTCCACACCTACGCCGAGATGGTCGGTCAGCGCGTGGGTCAGATTCTGTGCGGCTATGAGGACGCCAACGACTGCGACAGGCTGCGGGATGACAGTGTCCTGAGGATGAGCGTCGGCCGCAAGCCGTCAGACGGCGCGCCGAGAACGATTGCGCCAAGGAGACGGATGGCGGCAAGGACAAGGACTTTGTGGTTCGCCGTTACTACCAGTTGGAGTACAAGACCGAGGCATGGGAACACCGCCAGCGTGTGGTGGCTAAAATCGAGGTCAGCAAAATGGGCACGAACATAAGCTTTGTCGTGACCAAAAACAGAAACCATAACAATTCGGGACGCAGTGTGTCCCGAACTTTGAACATCGTGTAGAATTGTCGCATTTTCCGGAGTTCTCTCTCGTCTAACCCTTTACCAAATTCCGCGGAGAGACGCACAGCCAGTTCTTTTAGAACTCTCTTCCCATATTCAGCACGGGCCTCACCATGCTGTTCATGTTCCACAATGCTTTGTCCTATCAGCCAGTTACTTTCAACCAGGGCAAAGTTCACGGCAGCATAAGCACGCTGGCGGGCGGTGGACAAGATTAATTTAATGCTATCATAAAGCTGCTCCACCCGTTGGCGCATATTCGCTTCCGTTATATCGACCGTCTTCGCTAATATGTCTTTATCATTTTTTGTCATTTTTTGTTCTTGTCTAAAAATGAGTTATTCACAAGGCTTGGCATTGTGTCGGTTTCACTCGCGGTAGTAGACGCGCTTGACCCGTGGCGAGATGCTGGTGAGGATTTCATAGGCGATGGTGCCTCGCACCTGGGCCAGCCGCTCGATGGCGATGTGCTCGCCGAAAATCTCGACCGTGTCGCCTACCTGGCAGTTGGCATCGGTCACATCGACCATCAGTGCGTCCATGCACACGTTGCCCACCGTGGGGCATTGCCGGCCACCCACCCACACGTTGGTGTTGCCATTGCCGAAATGGCGGTCCATGCCGTCGGCATAGCCAATGCTCACCGTGGCGATGCGCGAGGGGCGCGTGAGCACACCCTTGCGGCCATAGCCGATGGTGGTGCCGGCGGGCCACTGATGGATGGAAATGATGACTGCATGGAGCGAGGCAACGGTTTGCAGCGTGGCCTCGGCATCGCCGTCCACGCTGCGAATGCCATACATTCCAATGCCGATGCGCACCATGTCCTGCTGGTATTCGGGAAAGCGCACAATGCCGCAGGTGTTGAGGATGTGGCGCATGATGTGATGCTTGAAACCATCTTGCAGCAGTGTGGCGCATTGCTGGAAATAGTGGCACTGCTGGCGGGTGAAGTCGTCCTGAGTCGGCTCATCGGCCACACTCAGATGCGAAAACACCGAGGCCGGGTGAAGCACGTCCTGGCCTTGGAGCAACTCAATGAGTGCCGGCAACTGTTCGTGCGTGAAGCCCAAGCGGTGCATGCCCGAATCGATTTTCACGTGCACCGGGAAGTCGCGCACGCCACACTTGCGCCCCTCGCGGATAAGCTCGCGGCACTCCTCAAGGCTGTAGACCTCAGGCTCGAGCCGGTGAACAAACATGGCCTTGTAGTTCACCACGCTGGGGTTGAGCACAATGATGGGCATCATGATGCCCGCGCGCCGCAGTTCCACGCCCTCGTCCTGCACGGCCACCGCCAGGTAGTCGGCTCCGCGGTCCTGCAGCGTCTTGGCAATCTCGTAGCTCCCGGTGCCATAGCCGCTGGCCTTGACCATGGCCACGGTCTTGGTGGTGGGTTTTACAAGCGACTTGAAAAACCTGAAGTTGTGTGCCAGCGCATTGAGGTTGACCTCCATCACCGTTTGGTGCCGCTTGGCCTCGAGCAAGTCGGTCACCTGGTCGAAGCCAAACTCGGGCGACCCCTTGACCAAAATCGTTTCGTGGTCAAAGTCGCCCTGTGCCACAGCGGCCAGCAGGTCGTCGGTGGTGGCAAAGAAGCGTGAGCTGGGCAGCGAATCAAAATAGTGGGCATACCGGCACATATCGGCTCCCACGGCCAGCAGCCGCCGCACCCCCTTGCCGCGGAGCAGCTCGCTCACGCGGATGTAGAGCTCGTCGCCGCTGTAGGTCTCGGGCTTGAGGTCGCTCAGCACCACGGTGTTGCCTCTCGTGCCTGCCCGCCGCATCATGAAATTGAGTGCGGGCGTGAGCGAGGCATAGTCGCTGTTGTAGCCATCAACAATCACGGTGCACTCGTTCACTCCCTCAATCACGTTGATGCGCGTGCCCACCGGCGTGAGGTGCTTCATGCGCTCGGCAATGCACTCGGGCTGAATGTCGAGCAGAAGCATCACGGCCAGGCAGGTGATGGCGTTTTCCACGTCACGGTCGGCATCGAATGGCACAACGATTTGGTTTACAACACCATGATAGGAGTAGTCGATGGTAGTGTTTTTGTCGGTGCGTGCCGTGCCGAGAATTTGCAGTGCGGCGTTTCGGCCCTTGGCACTCCAAGCGGTTTCCTGCGCCACGTCCACCTCGAGCAGCGGGGCGATGGTGGCTGTCACCAACGGGTCGTCGGCGCAATAGACAATCTGCTCGCAACTGCTGAGTATTTTTGCTTTCTCCTGCGCTTTCTCGGCCATCGAGGCGAAGCCCTCGTCGTGCTCGGTGCCAATGTTGGTGATCACGCCGATGGTGGGGCGAATCATGGCCTGCAGCCGCCCCATCTCGCCCGTGGTGGAGATACCCGCCTCGATGATGGCCAGTGTGGTGTCGTCGTCGATGTCCCATAGCGACAGCGGCACGCCGATTTGCGAGTTGTAGCTGCGCGGCGAGCGCACGATGCGGTAGTCGTCGCAAAGCAGCTGGTGAAGCCATTCCTTGACCGTGGTCTTTCCGCGGCTGCCCGTGATGCCAATGACCGGGATGCCGAACCGCCGCCGATGGTTGGTTGCCACCGCCTGCAAGGCATCGAGCGCGTTGCCGACAACCAGGAAATTAGCCATCTCGGCGAGCCCGGCGGGAATCTCGCTCATGGTGTCGACAACAAAATTGCGCACCCCTTGCTCGTAGAGTGACGACACATATCGGTGCCCGTCGTCGTTGCTGGTGCGCAGGGCGAAGAACAACGTCTCGGGCGCATCGGTCAGCGAGCGCGAATCGGTAAGCAGCTCGCTCACCACAGCCTCCGGGTCGTTCAGCTGCCAGGCATCAACATGAAGCACCTCGGCTATCTCGGTGATTGAATAATTCATAGCACAATACAATATTTAATAAGAGGTGTGGTATTTTGTTTTGAACTCCTCGCTATTTTTCAGGTACGGGTATTCGCGCAGCAAATTTCGCAACACGGCCTGCGTGTCGGCGTTAAAGCGCTCCACCACGTCGCGGTTGTTGCTCATGGGACGGTGCTGAAGCCGCTTGCTCACCCGCTCGCATCGGGCGATGGCCTGTGCCGAGCGGTCGTCGAAATAGGTCGCCTGGAACGCCTGCCAAATGTATTCGATGGCCACCTCGCTGGGATGCACCATGTCGGCGGCATAGAACCGGTAGTCGCGCAAGTCGTCGGTCATGATTTCAAATGCCGGGAAGTAGAGCGTGCTTTGCGTGTGGCGGGTCATCACATCGTCGATGGCCACACGCAGCCGTGCTTTGCTCAGGGCGTTCACGTCGAGGCCATCGGCAATGTGGCGTATGGGGCTTACTGTGAATATAATGTGGGCTTGAGGGTTGAAATTGCGCACGGCGGTCACCATCTCGTCGAGCACGCGTGTCATCTCGGCCACCGAGGCGATGCCTCGCTCAAACTCGTGCTGTGGCACCTTGTGGCAGTTGGCAACCACCTCGCCGGTGGCTTTCAGCCGGTAGGTCATGGCCGTGCCCAGCGTCACCACAAGAGCCTGGCACGATTGCAAATGCCGGTGGCCATCGGCAATGTGCCTGTTCATCACGTCCAGGGCCTGCTCCTTGTCGGCGCGTGAGTAGCGCGAGTGGAAAGCGTAGCTGTTCCACACGCCATTCTGCTGGAAGAGCGTCATGCCGGCAATGGGCGAGCCACTGATTAGCTGGCTCACGCCCTGGGCTATGCTCATGGGATTGAACAGGGTACCGAATGGGTTCACATCCACCTGCATCATGGCCGAATGTAGCTTGGCGCCGATGTTGTCGCTGAAGCACGACCCTATCAGCAACAAGGCATCGCTGTGATGCAGCAGACCTTGGTTGTCACCCATTCGTATGGTGGTGCGGAAATCCATTTCGTGGCAAGTGATGGTTATAAGCAAGCAAAGGTAGGTATTTTTCTTAAAACAAGTTTTATTCTATCGCCAAAAAATGAGTGCGGTTCATTATTTTCGCATTTTTTTTGGAAATTTCGGTCGAAAACAGTAATTTTGCCGACATCTTTAGTGAAGAGCAATCATGTCGAAGCGAACCTATTTCATCATCATTCTGCTCCTGGTGGTTGTGGATATTGTGGCCGGGTTCTGGTATCTTGCAGTACGCATCGAGGCCGGGGTTGATGGCTTGGACCTGTTCCAGTCGCAGGCCGACTCTACCCAGGTCGTGGCCGCCGACACCATCAGTGAGTTGAATGTGCCCGATGTGTTCCGCTCCTTTAGCCGCGACACCTTTTTCGTGAGCAACCAGCTTGCCGACAAGGCAATACCCACAAGCCGTTTTACCAGTGTCAAGCGCATCAGGCTGCGCTGGCCCGAGCAGGTGAACGGTAACGACAGCCTGCCCTCGTTGGAACGCGCACTGCTGGAAAAAATGTTCGCCACCGACCGCACCTCGCTCACCTTTGCCGTCTCGCAGGAACTGGGAAAACCCACTTTCAACACCACCCATCAGGTGGCTTACCACACCGTGGCAAAGGCGCCTGCCACACTGTCGAAATACAGCAACGTGAGCACGCTGCTGGCCTATCCCATCATGACCTCGATGCGGCTGCTGGTGATGAAAGTGGAGCGAAAGCGCTACAACGGCATCGAAACAACCACCTCCGCAGCCTATGTGCACTACGACCGCGGGCTCCAGCGCGTGCTTGCCAAGGGGGACATCTTTGACAGCGAGAACGACCCGAAATTGCTGGAATTGATTAATTCCAAAATTGACCGGTTGAATCTGGAGCAGCACCTCAATTTGTCGCAGGCAACACAGCTGCCCACCGAGTTCATGGCCAAACGTAAGGGCATCCTTTTCGTGTTTGCCACCGGTGTCATTGCCGACCCCGCCGATGGGCCTATCGAGGTCTTTGTTGACTACTCCGACCTCCAGACCGTGTTCACGCCTTTGTTCAAAAAACTGGTCGAGGACAACGATGGTTTTTGGGACTACAAACCCCTCACCGTGGGGTAGGCAAGTTTCTTGCGCCTGTTCTTGGTGTTCCATTTTTTACATTTAGTGGGTCGATTTTTCGGTTCGATAATCATGATGGCGAAATATTGCGTAATTTTGCACATTGAACTTCGGAACATGACGACACGACCATTTATGAACAAGGTTATATGGCTAATTGCTGCGGCAATGGCTTGTGTAGGCTTGCAGGCTCAGGAATCTGTCTCGCTCGACTCGTGCCGAGCGATGGCCTTGCGAGGTAACAAGGTGCTTCGCCAGCACGATGTGAAGATTGAGGCGGCCGGTTGGCAGCGGCGCGAGGCGGCAGCAGCCTACAAGCCCAGCGTCGATTTAGAGGCGATGTACCTCTACAACTCGCGCCAGCTCGCCCTTGTTGACAAGGACCAGCTGCTGCCCACCAAATCGTTCAACCTTGAAAAACAAGGCTACGAATACAATCTGGTGGTAAATCCCATGACCGGGCAGCCACTGGTGGTGGACGGTCAGCCCGTGCCATCAACGGTGGCTCTGCTCCCCAAGGACGCGCTCACCTATAACATCCACAACGTGTTTGCCGGTGCGCTGACCATCACGCAGCCCATCTATATGGGTGGCAAAATCAAGGCTATGAACGAGCTCACACACTATGCCGAGCAGCTTGCCATGTCGATGCGTGCCAGTGCCGTGGAGGACGTGATTTGCGAGGTTGATGCCGCCTACTGGCAAGTGGTTTCGCTCAAGGCCAAGCAAAAACTCGCGCAAAGCTATGTGAAGTTGGTCGAGGCGCTTGACAAGGACGTGCAGGCGATGGTCGACAACGGCGTTGCCACCAAGACCAGCAAGCTGTCGGTGGATGTGAAGCTCAACGAGGCCAACATCGACTTGACAAAAGTGAACAATGGCCTGACGCTTTCGCGTATGCTGCTGGCTCAAGTGTGCGGCCTGCCTGTAAACGAACATTTCACGCTTGCCGACGAAGACAAGGAACGCGAGCCCGCCGCATTGCGCGACACCAATTCCGACATGGCCCAGGTGTTGGCACGCCGCAACGATGTGCACTCGCTGGAGTTGGCCACCAAGATTTATGACCAAAAAGCCCAAGTGGCCCTTAGCGAGATGCGCCCGACTATTGCTGCCGTAGCCGCCGCACACCTCACCAACCCCAACACCTACAATGGTTTTAAGAACCGTTTTGGGGGTGCATTGTCGATTGGGGCCATGATCAAGGTGCCACTCTGGCACTGGGGGGGACTCACCGCCAAATACCGCGCCGCACAAGCCGAAGCGGTGGTCAAGCAGCTGGAACTCGACGACGTGAAGGATAAAATCCAGCTTCAAGTGAGCCAGGCACGGTTCCGCTATCAAGAAGCACTGAAAACCTACGAGATGACCCGGGCCAACCTCGCCGTTGCCGATGAAAACCTGCGCATTGCCCAAGTGGCTTTCAAAGAAGGCGTTTCGACCACCGATGATGTGCTGGCAGCCCAGACAGCCTGGCTCAAAGCCAACAGCGAACTCATTGATGCCGACATCGACATCCGCCTCTGCGATACCTATCTGGCCAAAGTGACAGGAACGCTGACGGGGTATTAATCCTGTGATTTTTTCCTATAAGAAGAACCCAACTCACAACCCAATAGAATTATGGAGAGTTATGAACAACGGACTGTTGTCCGCAAAAAAGACAAAGCATTACTGGCCGCGTTAGCTGTGTTCGCCATCGTGATTGCCGCCATTGCCATTGTGGGTATCCTGCTCATCAAGCCCGCCAATGAAACCATCACCCAAGGCCAGGCCGACTGCGATGCCGTGCGCGTGAGCGGAAAACTGCCCGGACGTGTCGAACGCCTGTATGTCGAGGCCGGCCAGCAGGTGCACAAAGGCGACACATTGGCCAAGATTTACTCTTCGACCGTAGATGCCAAGCTCTACCAGGCCCAGTCGATGCAGAATGCCGCCCAGTCGCAGACCGAGAAGGTGGACCGTGGCGCGCGAGAGGAAATCAAGAAAGGTGCCTATAACGTGTGGCAGCAGGCCATTGCCGCCGAAACCATTGCTCGCAAAACCTTCCAGCGTATGCAGGCACTCTACGAGCAAGGCGTGGTCACCGAGCAGAAACGCGACGAGGCCCAGGCGGCCTACGATGCCGCCACGGCTCAAGTGGCAGCCGCCAAGTCGCAATACGACCTGGCTGTGAACGGCGCTCAGCAGGAAGACAAGGCCGCCTCGCGCAGCATGGCCAATGCCGCACGCGGAGGGGTGATGGAGGTGCAGTCGCTTCTCGAGGACCAGTACCTGCTCGCACCATGCGACGGCGAAGTGAGCGAAATCTATCCCCAAGAGGGCGAGCTTGTGGCCATGGGCACACCCATCATGTCAATATCTAAACTCGACAATATGTGGGTCACTTTTAGCGTGCGTGAGGATATGCTCAACGACCTGCCCATGGGCAAGGACATCAATGTCACCATTCCGGCCCTTGGCGGCAAGCAGGTGAAGATGAAAGTGTTTTATGTGCACGACATGGGCACGTATGCCGTGTGGCAAGCAACCAAGAGCTACGACAGCTACGACAGCAAAACCTTTGAGGTCAAAGCCCGCCCCGTTGAGCAACTCGAGAATTTCCGCCCCGGCATGAGTGTGATTCTGGAGAAATGATCTGGCGTTATATTGCAGACTCGTTCACGCGTGGAGCGGTGCAACTGGTGCGACGCCCCATGTACGTCCTGATGATGGTCGTCGTGCCCCTGCTTGGAGCCTGGGTGCTGATGGACCTGATGGACGACGGGGGCATTCGCCGTGTGCCGGTGGCTGTGGTGGACCACGACGGCAGCGAGTTGTCGCGCAAGCTGGTGCGTAACCTCGACGCCTTCCCGCAGGTGCACATCACCCGTCGCTGCAAAGACTTCGCCGAGGCCCGGCTGCTGGTGCAGAGTGGCGATGTGCTGGGGTTCTACTATATCCCCAGGGGGCTTGAGCAGCGGGCGTTGGGCGGACACCAGCCTACGGTGAGCTACTATGTGAACTATGCCTACTATGCGCCGGCCTCGATGCAGTACAAAGGCTTCAAAACCATCTCGCTGCTCACCAACGCCGGTGTGGTGCAGACGGCACTGCGCACCGTGGGGCTGCCGCCGCAGGCCATCACGGCCACACTGCAGCCCTACGCAACCCATGTGCATGCACCCGCCAACCCTTGGCTGAACTACAATTATTACCTGAACACCTCGTTTGTGCCCTGCTTTTTCGCCCTGATTGTGTTGATGATTACCGCATTCACGCTGGGCACCGAGCTCAAGAGCGGCTTGTGCCGGCAGTGGCTGGCTACAGCCGGCGACAACATGGTGCTGGCCTTGGCGGGCAAGCTCCTGCCACAAACAGCCCTGCTCACCGCTGTGGGCTGGCTTGTGCAGTGGATGATGTACCGCGTCTACCACCTGCCGCTCAACTGCAACCCGTGGCACATGCTGGTTGCCATGCCCATGTTTGTGATGGCCAACCAGGGGTTCGCCGTGCTAATGTTCTGCTTCACGCCCAATTTCCGCTTTGGCTCCACGCTGTGTACGCTCATGGGAATGCTCTCGTTCTCGTTTTGTGCCTTCTCGCTGCCCGAAGAGGCCATGTACCCCTGGGTGGCCGCCATTGGATATGTGGTGCCCATCAAGTATTACTTCCTGCTCTCGGTCGACCAGGCGGTGAATGGCATCGACTTGTATTATTCCAAAGTTTATTATGCTGCTCTCGTGGCCTATGTGCTCCTGCCGCTGCTGCTAAGCTGGCGCATCAAGCGCGAGTGCCTCAACCCCGTGTATGTGCCCTGATAAGCCCAATGAGGCCAATTAGTCCAATAAGCCCAATCTGCAAGAATGAAACAATGGCTGCTTGAGATATACCGTGTGTGGTGGCGCGAGTTCCGGCTCGTGCTGCGTGATGAGGGCGTGGTGATTTTCTTCTTTGCCGTGTGTGCTGTCTATCCCATTCTTTACTCGCTCATCTACAACACCGAAGTGGAACGCGACGAACCCATTGTGGTGGTAGATGACTGCCGCACGCAGCTGTCACGTCAACTCACACGCAACATCGATGCCACCCCCGAAGTTATGGTGGTGGGTATGGCGGCCAATATGCAGGAGGCACGCGAGCTCATGCACCGCAAGAAGTGTTATGGCATTGTCTATATTCCTCGCGACTTTTCGCAAAGAATCAACAGCCGGCAGCAAGGTCATGTGTCGGTTTACAGCGACATGAGCGTGATGTTTCGCTACAAGAATATGCTCATGGCCATTACCAACGTCACCCAGGCGATGGGCGGCGAGATGATGCACCACACCGTAGAGCCCGTCATGGGCAATGCCCCGGCCACCATCATCGAGAGCCGCCAGGTACCCATTGGCAACACCGCCATGGGACTTGCCTCGGCGGTGCTGCTGTTTGTGCTGCCACTGGTTATCCAGCAGAGCATGCTCCTGGGAATCGGCATGCTGCACGGCGGCAGCATCGAGCGGCGGCGCAAAAACCGTGGCTACGACCCCATGGAGGAGCGCGCCAGCGTGAGCGCAACCATCATCGGCAAAATGATGTGCCACCAGGTTGTGTATGTTCTGCCGGTGATTTATGTGTTGTATTTCACGCCCATGATGTTCGATTTTCCACTCAACGCCCACCTGATAGACACGCTGGCACTGGCTGTGCCATTCATTATCGCAGTCTCGTTCATGGGTCAGACACTCCAAGCCTTTGTCAACGAGCGCGAGAGCGTGTTCATGCTCTTCGCCTTCACCTCGGTGTTTTTCATCTTTTTCACGGGAGTGTCTTGGCCCCGTTACGAGATGAGCCGCTTTTGGTACACCATTGGCGACTGCGTTCCCAGTACCTGGATGAGCAATGGCTATGTGCTCATGCAGAGCGGCGGGGCGTCGCTGTCCCAGATCGCGCACCCATTTAAAATGCTTTGGCTGCAGTGTGGCGTGTTTTTTGTGCTGGCCTACGCCGTGGAGCACTTTGTGAGCCGCCCACGCTACCGCCAGTGGCAGCGCAAGAGCGAGGACGACCCCGAAGCCCTCCTGCGCAACGACCTGCTCAAGAACGGCGCTGACTGACCCCCAAAGCACCTGCACTGTCACCCCCGCCACGCAACACTCGCTTTTGGGGTGATACTGCCTTTTAAGGTGGGTTCTATAAATTGCTTGAGTCGTATTGGGATTGATTGCTGAGTAGATTTTGTCTCAAGCGGCGCGAAGCAGTAGCGGGCTACGGTTCAAGTAGTTGAGGCAAAAGATGCCAGCAAGCAACCCAAGACGGCCAAAACCATTCATCTCATTTTTGCAATTTATAGAACCCACCATAAATTGCTCGAGTGGGATTTGAGACTATGGCTGAACAGATTCCGATTTACGCCGGAGGGCTAATAACAAGCTATTAGTCAATGATTTAAAGCAAAATATGCCGCCAGAGTCCAAAAACTGCCGAAACTATACATAACTAATTTGCAATTTATAGAACTCACCTTTATTCGCCAAGGATTTTGTGGTTTGGTTTTTTTATTGTAACTTTGCCCCCGACACTCAATGTTTGGCTGCTATGAAAAAGCTGTACTTCTTTCTGATTGTGTGCTTCGCGGCATCGGTTGCCCGGGCCCAATTCACTATTGGCGAGTTGCCGGTGGTGCTCGATACCGTTGCGGGCAACTTCATGTGTTCTATTCCCCGTGATGCGTTCGACCGGCCCTATACCGCCATGGTGGCCCTTGACGGTGACCAGTGGAGCGAGATGTGGGTCGACACGGTGCAGGTTGCTCCGCAAGCACAGGTTACCTTCGACGACGTGAGCCATGCCCGTGTGTTTCCCATTACGGCTGTTGCCGGCACCGACACCCTCCACTACGGCATCACCTTCACCTGGCACCCCATCCTCATGCTCTATGGCTTGGAGGGCGAGTTCAACACCGACTACAAGCAAAGCCAGGTGGTGTTCATCGCCCCCGGTGAGCTGGCCACGCAGGCACTGCCATCTAAAGCCAAGTGGAAAGGCAACACCACCGTGCGCTACCAGCGGGAGAAACGCAATTACCACATCAAGTTTTTTGACGAAGACGGCAACAAGGCCGACATGAAGTTCTTCCCCGACTTGCGCAGCGACAACAATTGGCTGCTCGATGCCGGCCAGGTGGACAACGCCCGCATTCGCAACAAGGCCGGCATGGATCTGTGGATGGACTTGGTTCCGCCCATGTACTATGCCGAGCAGGAGCCAAAGGTCATCAATGGGGTGAGAAGCCACTTTGTGGAGGTGTTCCTCGACGGACGCTACCACGGCTTCTACTCCATGAGCGAGGCCATGGACCGCAAGCAGCTCAAACTCAAAAAGTATGATGAGGAGGCAAAGGTTTTCCATGGCGAATTATGGAAAACCAACGCTTGGAACGACTACACGCTCATGGCTGCCGAAATGCCAAACAAGAAGCACACCAGTCTGGGGTCGGCTTATGGCTACGAGGTAAAGTACCCCGACATAGAGGATGTCACCCCTACTGACGTGGAAATTCTTTATCAAGCCATCAATTTTGTTGTCAAGAGCAGCGACGAAGAGTTTGCCGAGCATGTGGCCGAGTGGTTCGATGTCCCCATCCTCAAGCACTACGTCATCCTCTACCAGCTGCTGCTCGCTTGGGACAATGAGGGGAAGAATCTCTTTTGGGCCATCTACGACCGAGAGCAGGACAAGAAACTTGCCCTGGTGGCGTGGGACTTCGATGCTACCGTGGGCCAGGACTACATTAACCGCAAGACGGTGGACTGGGATAAAATCAGCCCCGAGCGAAACTTGCAGTTCAGACACCGACTTTTCTCACGCTTGCTGAATCTGAACGTGAACGGCTTCCAGGCCGATGTGTGCCAGACCTACTACCGCCTGCGCAAGACCCTCTTGCGCGAGGACAGCCTTGTGGGGCGCTACACCGGCTTGATTGACCAGCTCCAGCACTCGGGCGCCGCCCAACGCGAGACACGTCGATGGAGTGGGGTGGTGGACCTCTACTACCGCAACCTCGACTTCGACTACCAAAAGGAATACATTGCCGACTGGTGGCACCGTCGGCTGGCTTTCCTCGACCAAAATGTGTTCAAGGTTGAGCCCGTGTATGGCGATGTGAACCGTGACTTCGTGGTCGACATCGACGATGTCAACACCACAATCAACGTGATGTTGCGTTATCTTCCCTTTGACGCCGATTCCGACCTCAACGCCGATGGCTCGGTCGACATCGACGACCTCAACTTACTCATCAACATTCTGATTCGCAAGGACGGGTGACACAGCCGGAACGGTACGAGCATAGCGGCGGCAGGTGGTCTTGCAACACCTGCCGCCGATGTTTTAACGATTTTTGTGCCTTGTTTCTCGCCTGTGACCATAATATTCACTAACTTTGCAAGTTAAAACAAGAAAACCCTCATTCTCTTATGAAACTGAAGAAAGTGATAGTGTGTATAGGGCTTGCGCTGCCCATTGCGGGCGTGGCTCAGCCCACCATGATGGGCAGCGACGCGCAAGGCTTCCTCGAGCGCGGGCGGCTCATGTATGAGAGCCGCAACTATGTCGGGGCCATCGACCAGCTCACCCGCATGATTGAGCTGCCCGCCAGCGACGAGCAGCTGGAACAGGCCGAGTTGCTGATTGCCTTGAGCCGATTTGAGCGCGGCGAGGGTGAGAGCCTCGACCGCTTAGTGGCTTTCCTCGACGAGCACCCGAACTCCTTGCTCGCGCAGCAGGCCCAGATGAAAATTGGCGACTACTACTTCTATCGGGGGCAGTGGGACAACGCCCTGTTCAGCTACTCGCTCGTGCGCCCCACAGCGCAGGACATCGACGCAAACGAGAACCTGCTCTACCGCAAAGCTTACTGCAACCTGCGCCTGGCCAATTACAAGGAGGCCGAGGGACAGTACAACCGGCTGGCGCAGACCAAGCGCTTTGGCGATGCGAGCATTTTCTACAAAGCCTATATCGACTACGCCGAGGGGCGGCACGACATGGCCATCGACCGTTTTCAGCACATCGACCCAAACACCGAGCTGGGCTACCAGGCGCAGTACTACATCACCCAAATCAAGTACAACCGCCAGCAGTTTGCCGACGTGATTGCCGCGGGCAGCCAGCTACTGGCCGAGGAGAACAACGACTACTTCACCGCCGAACTCAACCGCATGGTGGGCGAGAGCTACTACCACCAGGGCGACAAGACGCAGGCACGTACCTATCTGAGCCGTTACTTCGACACCCCCGAGGGCGACATCTACCGCACCGCCGCCTACACGATGGGGGTACTCGACTACGAGGACCGAAACTACCAAAAGGTGGTCGACGAGATGACGCTTGCCACCGACGAGACCGACGCCCTGGCCCAGAGTGCCTGGCTCTACATCGGCCAAAGCCGCCTCAAGCTCGGTGACGAAAAGGGAGCCGCGCGGGCTTTCGAGCAGTCGGCCGCTATGGATGCCGACCGCACCGTGCGCGAGACCGCGTTCTACAACTATGCCGTCACCCAGCACATGGGTGCCAAGACACCGTTTGGCCGCAGCATCGACATGTTTGAGCAATTCCTCAACGACTATCCAAACTCAAAATACAAGCAGCAGGTGGAGGCTTACTTGGTCGACACCTACTCCACCAGTGGCGACTATGCCCGGGCACTGGCAAGCATCAACCGCATCAACAACCCCGGCAGCCAGGTACTGCGCGCCAAGCAGAACGTGCTCTACAACCTGGGTGTGCAGGCACTGAACAACAACCGCACCGCCGATGCCATCGACTACTTGAAGCAAGCCGTGGCATTGGGCAATCAGGACAAGGCCGTGCTGGCCGAGAGCCGGCTGTGGCTTGCCGAGGCACAGTACCGCGCCGGTAACTACAAGGACGCCACCAGCAATCAAATGGCCTATGTGAACGGAATCGGCAAGGGCGACGAGAACTATGGCATCGCCCAGTACAACCTGGGTTACTCCCTCTACCAGCAGCGCCGTTACGCCGAGGCACGCAAGGCCTTCCAGAACGCCCTGGCTGGCAAAACGCTCTCCCCCGAGCTGCGTGCCGATGCCTACAACCGCCTCGGCGATGTGAACTACTACCTTCAGGACTTCGCCACCGCACAAAGCAACTATGACCAGGCCATGAAGGAGGACAAGAACGCCCCCAAGGACTACGCCATGTATCAAAAGGGCGTGATGATGGCGTTGAGCAAGCAGTATGCGCAAGCTGTGGACCAGATGGATGCACTGCTCAAGGCCTATCCACGCTCGCAATATGCCCCCCAGGCAATGCTCGAAAAGGCTGTCGCACTCACCGCGATGGGACGCACGGCCGATGCCGTGAACACCTACAACACCCTGCTCAAGTCGTTCCCCAAGAGTGTGGAGGCACGCAAGGGGCTGTTGCAAATGGCTGTGCTCAGCCGCAACCAGGGCGACGACCAGGCCGCCATCGAGGCATATAAGAAGGTTATCCGCACCTATCCATCGAGCGAGGAGGCGCAAGCCGCAGCCGAGGACCTCAAGCTCATCTTTGCCGACCGGGGCGAGCTGCCGCAGCTGCAGCGTTTCCTCGAAGCCATTCCCAACGGCCCGCGCATTGATGTGAGCGAACTCGACCGCCTCAATTTCGAGGCTGCCGAGAAACTTGCCATTGCCTCCAAGCCCGACATCTCGAAAATGCGCGAATACCTGGCCGCCAACCCCACCGGAGCCTACGCAGCCCGGGCAAAATACTATATCGCCCGCCATGCCTACAATGCCGGAAACCTTGCCGAGGCACTTGCCGGGATTGACGATGCCCTGAAGGGGAACGCCGATGCCAGCTTTGCCGAAGATGCAATGGCCATGCGTGCCGACATCCTCATGCGTCAGGGCAAGAAAACCGAGGCACTCAAAGCCTACCAAGCCCTGGCCGAGCAGTCGTCGAGCGACGACAACCGCACCGTGGCCGAGCTGGGTCTGCTCAGGGCCGCGCAGGCTCTCAAGAAATGGGACGTGGTGAAAGCTACGGCCTCCACCCTGCTACAGCGCGGTGGCCTCACCGCGGCCGAAGAGCGCGAGGTGACCATGGCAACGGCCATTGCCGCTGCCAACACTGGCGACAGCAAGGCCGCCGAGGCAAGCCTGAAGAAACTCGCAGCCGACCCACAGAGCGAGCAAGGCGCGCAGGCCGCCGTGGAGCTGGCAACGCTCCAATACGAGGCCGGAAACTACAAGGCCGCCGAGAAGACACTTAACGCACTCATTGACTCGGGCACGCCACACCACTATTGGCTGGCGCGAGGTTTCCTGGTCATGAGCGACGTCTATGTGAAGCAGGGACGCAAGAGCGATGCCCGCGACTACCTCCAGAGCCTGAAGAACAACTACCCCGGCAAGGAGAAAGACATCGCCGATGGCATTGAGAACCGACTGAAAGCGTTGAAAAAGAGCAAGTAAATAAAGGTTAAGTAAATACGGAAACTCATTATTATCATTGATTGGAAATGAACAAGAAACTCTATATCATCGCAGCATTTGCTGTTGCAGCCGCCAGTGCGAGTGGCCAGCAGACGGGCATCACTGGCACGCAGCAGGGACAGCAGGAACTCCACAAGGAAATCACCCTGGAGAAGGACTTCGTGCCTGTGGAAAAGAAAGCCACCAAAAAGAACACCTTGCCCAAGGTGAAGCGTGCCGCCGCTCCAGCCGCCACACCTGTCAGTTACAGCGACTGGACCGCACCTATCGATGGGCCCACCACCATTCCCACCATGATGCCCTATGGCTACCACACGATGCACAACTTCAGCGACAAACGCGGCTACATAGACCTGGGCGGCGGCATGGCTGCCAACTTTGTGGGCAGTGCAGGCTACCGAATTATCGACAAGGACAACCTCACCCTCGGCATCTGGGCGCAACACAACAGCACCTGGACGGCCAAGAACTCAACCAAGTACATAACCGATGAGGCCGAACGACTGAAACAAAAGTTTAACGACAATGTGTTTGGCCTCGACTTGATGAGCCGCCTGCGCGGTGGTACGCTCATTGTGGGCGCTCGCGGGCATTTTGACAGTTTCAACTACTATGGCGGCACCGACCCGGTTTGGGACGACGCCAACCGGCAGATGTATTCCGAGATTGGCCTGCGCGCCGCCTGGGAGGGCATGACCTTGCTGGGCGACCGCGACTTTAATTACGGCATTGCCACTCGCTTCAATCACGCCGGCTACAGCAAGGCCGTCTATCCCGGAACGGGCTACAGCAAGGGGGCCAACGAGAATGTGCTGAACATCACCCTCGATGGCGAATATGCCGTGAACGACCGGGTGCGTGTGGGCCTGGAACTGGCTGGCGATTTGGTTAGCCATCGCTTGCAGGCAACCACTTCCAGCTTTTTTCTCACCACACTCTCGCCTTATCTCCTTTGGGAGAACACCACGGCTCGCGTGCGTGCCGGCCTCAACCTCACTCTGGGCAACGCACAGCTGCCCGACTACGCTGTGCCCTTTGCGAACACCACCGATGGCGCGCGGGCGCACGTGGCCCCCAACGTGAGCCTGGATGTGAATCTCACCGACGGTGCAGCTGCTTATATCAACATTGGCGGCGGCACCACGCTCAACACCCTCTCCGACCTGGCGGCACAAAACCGTTACAGCGACCCCAATGCCACTCCGTTCAACGCGTTCTCGCCCTTTGATGCCGAGGCGGGATTTAAAATTGGCCCCTTTGCCGGTTTCTCGGCCAAGGTGTTCGGAGGATACGGATTCTTCAAGGGCGACCTGAATGCAGTGTTGCTGCCCGACGTTATCGTCAAAACCACCTCAAGCAGCGGCTTTCAATCTATTCCCGTGTCCGAGTTCAAATGCACACACTATGCCAGCCTCAAATTCCGGGGTATGAAAGTTGGTGGTGAGCTGAACTACAAATATCGCTCGCTCATCGAGGCCAAGGCCAGTGTGGTTTATGCTCACGCGGGCGATAACCTGGACCCCACCAAGTGGAACACCGGCTACTCGCTCGATGGTTTCGACGGACCCAGCCTGGTGGGTGGTTTCGACTTGAAAGTCACCCCTATCCGCCAGCTTGCCATCGACCTGGGCTTGCAATATCGCGGACAGCGGGCCATCGTGAGTCAAATATCGACAATAGGGGTAGATGAGAATCAAGTGGAAATAATTTCCCCGTCTGGTTACACCTGGGTCGACCTTGATGATGTGCTGAACCTGCACGCCGGGGCGAGTTGGAAATTCGACAAGACGCTCACCCTGTGGCTCAAGGGCAACAACCTGCTCAACCGCCGCTACGACACGATGCCTGGCATGGGTGCGCAAAAAATCAACGTCATGGCTGGCTTTGCACTCGTGTTTTAATCATCAATTCCCTTATCTGTTACGACCGATGCGTGTCCACCTGTGCCTGGCTCACATGAGCGGCAATGAGATGAAATTTATCCAAGAGGCATTCGACACCAATTGGGTGGTGCCCTTGGGACCCAATGTCAACGCTTTCGAGGCCGACTTGGAGGCATTTGTGGAGCATGACCGCCATGTGGTGGCCCTGGCCAGTGGCACGGCAGCCCTTCACCTTGCGCTCGTGGGGCTGGGCGTGACATGTGGCGACGAGGTGATTTGCCAGTCGATGACCTTCAGTGCCAGTGCCAACCCCATCGTTTACCAAGGCGCCACGCCAGTGTTTGTCGACAGCGAGCCAGACACCTGGAACATGGATCCTACTTTACTCGAGCGCGCCATTCGCGACCGTGTTGCAATCATGGGGCGCAAACCCAAGGCCATCATTCCCGTTCACCTCTACGGCATGCCCGCACGCATGGACGACATCATGGCCATCGCCCGCCACTATGCGATTCCTGTGGTTGAGGATGCCGCCGAAGGGCTGGGCTCGCGTTACTGCGACCACGAGGTGGGTACATTTGGCGACTATGGGATTATGAGCTTTAACGGCAACAAGATGATTACCACCAGCGGCGGCGGGGCGCTCATCTGCCCGTCTGCCGAGCAAAAGCAGCGCACCATGTTCCTGGCCACGCAGGCACGCGAGCCAGTACCCTACTATCTGCACAAGGAAATCGGCTACAACTACCGCATGAGCAACATCTGCGCGGGCATTGGGCGTGGGCAGATGACCATCCTTCGCGACCACTTGGCCTGGCACCGCCACCTGTGCGACCGCTATGTGGAACTCCTTGGGGATATCGACGGCATCACCGTCCACACAAACCCCGATAACCGCTTTGAGAGTAATTTTTGGCTGAACACCATCCTCGTTGACCCAGTCAAAACGGGTGGAGTTGACCACGAGCAGCTGCGCCTGGCGCTCGAGGCTGCCAACATCGAGTGCCGACCGCTGTGGAAACCCATGCACACACAGCCAGTGTTCAGCGGCGCACCAGCCTACGTTAATGGCGTGAGCGAGCAGTTGTTTGGCCAGGGCTTGTGCCTGCCCAGCGGACCCTGCGTCACCGACGACGATGTCACTCGCATCGCCAGCATAATCAAAGGGTTAGTGAAGTGATGAGTGATGAGTGAAGAGTGATGAGTAAGGAGTGATGAGTAAGGAGTGATGAGTAAGGAGTGATGAGTACTTGTTGATAGTATTTACCCTACATTTATCTGTTTTTCTTGTCCATTAAACTTTCCCCCCTATGAGCAAAATAGAAGTGAAGATTGTGAATCGTGGTCCGCATCCGCTGCCAGCCTACGGCACACCGTTGAGTGCGGGCATGGACTTGCGGGTGTGGTTGTCCGAGCCGCTCACGCTACAGCCGCTGGAGCGCGCACTGGTGCGCACAGGCATCTACATCGCCCTGCCCGAGGGCTACGAGTGCCAGATACGTCCACGCAGCGGATTGGCCCTGAAGCGTGGCCTGACGGTGTTGAACACCCCAGGCACCATCGATGCCGACTACAGAGGGGAGATTGGGATTATTATCGTCAACTTGAGCAACGAGCCCCAAACCATCACCGACGGCGAACGCATCTGCCAAATGGTGGTGGCGCACCACGAAACGGTAACGTGGCGCCCCGTCGAGGCTCTCGACGACACCGACCGAGGCGCAGGCGGGTTCGGACACACCGGAACGAATTGACCCCAATGTCTACAGCGAAAAGAGTGGCAAAAGGGGATAGAGTGACCTTTGATTTGAGTTGATAGTAGATCCCACCAATTTTATTGTTCTTTCACTTGATTTGTCACGACCATATATGAGTTGTAATCATAGTTTTCTGCTTGCAGCCCGCTTTTTCTTCTTTGCAGCAGTTTGAATCCTGGTGACACATTTTTGCCATCTAAATTTTTCTTTGTATATTTGCGCCACGTTAATGAGAGAACTACAGCTATGGAACGCTTTTTCAACACTGCCGGGCCCAACATGCCCGAGGACAACTACACCCTCGACCCGCTGAGACGCATTGACTTGTCAGATTTGCTGACGTTGATTCGTCAAAAACGCTACTTTGTGCTTCACGCCCCACGGCAGACGGGCAAGACCTCGTGCATGCTCGCCGTGCGCAACTACCTGAATGCGCACGGCGACTACATCGCCGTCTATGCCAACGTGGAGGGCGGCCAGGCCATGCGCAACAATGTGGGCAGCGTGATTCGAGCCACGTGCGACACGATAGCCGAAAAGATGTGGACTATTGTTGGCGACAAGTATCCGTTGACCGTCCGCGATGATGTGCGGAACGTGGAGGCCGCATCCATGCTTTCGACATTCCTCAAGCGTTTGTCCGAGGCTTCTTCCAAACCATTGGTGCTGTTCATCGACGAGATTGACTCATTAGTGGGCGACTCATTGGTGAGCGTGCTGCGGCAGCTGCGGGCGGGCTATGACGACCGGCCGGCGCACTTCCCGCAGAGCATCGTGCTGTGCGGGGTGCGCGACGTGCGCGACTATCGCATACACACCACCTCGGGCGAGATTATCACTGGCGGCTCGGCGTTCAACATCAAGGCCGAGTCGCTGCGTCTGGGCGAC
>JAFSYB010000102.1 GCA_017443765.1 Muribaculaceae bacterium
AACCGCCGACTACATGGACTTGTGCGGCGCGGTGGACGAGGGGCATTTCATTGTCTTCGACCGCAAGGGCGACAAGAGCTGGGACGAGCGCATCTGGCACCGCGTGGAGCACTGCGACGGCCGCGACATCACCGTGTGGGGGATGTAACCCCTGCCCCAGCGCTGGCCGCATGGCAGCGGACGGGAAACGGGAAACAGGAGGACAACAAAGACAAATACACAGCTGGAGGCATTTGCGGAAAAGCGCGTGCCTACGGCAGGGCGTTGATTGTGGCGGCCTTGACTTGGAAGAAGTTGTTGGAACCCAGCTCCAGAAGCCGATACTCGGGGTGGTTTCCCCAGTAGGCCGGCTGGTCGGCGATGGTCATGTCCTCGCCAGTGTCGTTGCTCACATAGTCGCGGATGCGCTCGTGCCAGCCCTGGATACGCCCGATGGCGTCGGTGCAGTACATCAAGTCGCTCCGGTCGGCCACAATCTCCTTGAGATAGGTGGTATATTTCGCCCTAAAGTCGTCGTAGTCCATCAAGCGCTGAATGAGCTTGTTGGTGTCCACGCCCCACTCGAGCGGGTTCTGGCGACCGGCATCGCTTTGGTTGCCACACGCCAAGCTCGTGCCCAAGGTGTTGTCGTAGTCATAGGGTATCAGGTAGACTTTGTAGTCATAGATGTCCTCGGTAGTGAAATAGAGGTAGTAGTTGTTGCTGTTGTTCCAGTAGTCGTCCCACATTCCCACAGCCACATTCACGGCCAGCGTGCGCAGCAACAGATCCACATCGCACACCTGGTTAATCCACTGGTAGAAGCTGTCGCGGCCCTTGCCGTTGAGCTTGAGCTGGAAATCCACCAGCTGTGCCCGTGCGTTGTCGAAGCGCTTGGTGTTGGTTTGCAGGGTGTAGGTGTGGTTGTCGTCGGAATCATCGTCCCAGCCATAGTCACCGTCCCAGCCCTGCGTGAGGTTGGCTGGCTGCCCCACATATTTGCATTTCCACAGGTTTCCCTTGTGTGTGCCGTAGGCGGTGCTGTCGTCGCGCTGCTTGAGGTAGTTCTCGTCGACGGGCTCAATCATCTCATAGACCCCGTAGTAGGTTTCGGTGCGGTCGCCCTCGACGCGTAGCCACAGGCGGCAGTAGTCGCTGTGCGAGGCTGTCCACACCCCAGCCTGGCGGAAGAGCTGGTAACAGAACACTTCGCGGCAGTAGGCAGCGTCGTCCTTGAACCATTTGAGGTGGAGCTTGCGCACGCCACGAATGGTGTGGCCGTCGTCCTTGTGGAACTTGCGCAGGTTGATGCCCAGGTGCACGTGGTGCCAGTCGGTGCGCCGTGAGCTGTGCGACTGGCCCCAGCTGCCCTCGGGGCGCCGGCGGCTGGTGTTGCCCTTCAGGCGCAGGCCAATGGAGTCAATCTCGGTGCGCTCGCCATTCTGAACAAAGGTGAAATGGCTGGCCATTATATACTGCTTGGTGCCCGGGTTGGCATCGTAGAATTCGAGCAGGCGGTTCCACTCGTCGAGTGGGACGGTGATGTGGATTTCGGGCAATGCGCCAGGCTGCCACACGTAGTCAGGCCCCTCGAGGGCGGGCTGCGGGTCGGGCAGCTCGCCCTTGCCCAGCAGCGCGTTGATGAGCAGGTTCAGGTCGTCGACATCCACCACTCCATCGCCCGTGAGGTCGGCACTGGCCGTTGTGGCCGTGTCCTTGCCGAGCATCACGTTGATGAGGGTGTTGACGTCTTCGATATCCACCACGCCGTCGCCAGTTAAATCGCCAGGCGTCGCGGCAGCCGGCACAACAAAGGCCAGCACGGCAACAACAAACAGCAGTCGTCTCATTATCACTTGAATTTCAGTTGATTGATGTAAAAAATATGTTAGGAAAAAATTGACATAAGTGCGATGCAAGTGACGTGTCATGAATCAAGAGTGATGAACTAAGAGTCCTCGACTGCGGTTGACATAAGAACACAAGCAAAAATGCAAGGGTTAATTATCAATTATCAAGTCTGTTGTCCCCACTCACAAAGTTCGTCTTCGACGCACTTCCTTTGCTTCCGTTCAGGACCAAGCTGCGAGGGTCTTCGACCCTCTTGCATGGTCTTTAACACAAAATCGGGTCTTCGACCCGCTCGACCTTTTCAAGGTCTGACCTGGGAACAACTGCGTGATAGTTACCATTATCCATTATCAATTGCCAATTATCAATTAATCGAAGGCTCCTTCCATGATGGCATCTCCCCCGCCACCGCCGGTGTCGCCCCCGCCACCGCCGTAGCCACCCAGGCGCCCCAGCTCGTCCTGGCAGGGGTTGTAGCCCTTGGGGAACTGGAACTTGGTGCTTTGCGTATAGGGCAGCGCGGCATCCTTATAGACCTGCTGCATATACAGTGCCAGAATGGGCAAGGCCGCCTCGGCGCCCTGTCCCATGGCGGTGCTCACGAAGTGGATGTAACGCTCCTCGCCGCCCACCCACACACCGGTGACCAGCTCGGGCGTGAACCCCATGAACCAGCCATCGCTGTTGAAGTTGGTGGTGCCCGTCTTGCCGCCCATCTCGGCGGTGATGTTGTATTGCGCGCGCAGGCGGCGTCCCGTGCCCGAGTTCACCACGCTCATGAGCATGTCGAGCATTTTATAATAGGTGTCCTCGCTCATGATTTCGGTCTGCTGGCCAGTGAACTCGGCAAGGATGTTACCCTTGTTGTCGCAAATGCGTGTGACATAGACCGGCTCGACGCGCATGCCACCGTTGGCAAACGCCGAGTAGGCCGCCACCATCTCGCGCAGGGTGATTTCGCTCACCCCCAGGCTCAAAGCCGGCACGGGCTCCAGGTGGCTGGTGATGCCAAAGCTGTGCATCCACTTGGCCAGCTCGCTGGGTGGGTACACGGCGTAGCCCTGCTGCTCAATCCAGTTGGGCGAGGTGCCCTTCATGAAGCCGGCCGAAATGGTGTTGACCGAGGCGGTGAGAGCCGACTTGAGTGTCATCGAGCCGCCTCCGCCACGCGGGTTCCACACCTCGCGGTACCAGTGGATGTTTGGAGCGCCGCCGGGGCGCATCGTGCACGGCGTGCAACCGTAGTCGTTCACAGCCTTGGAATAGACAAACGGCTTGACCGTGGAGCCAATCTGCCGGCGCCCTTTCGACACCATGTCGTACTTGAAGAAGCGGAAGTCGGGGCCTCCCACGTAGGCTTTCACATATCCGGTGACAGGATCCATCGACATCATGGAGCATCGCAGGAACGACTTGGTGTAGAGCAGCGAGTCGCGCGGGGTCATGGTGGTTTCGTAGTCGCCGTCGTAACTGAACAGGCGCATCGTGGTGGGCGTGTTGAAATTGCTCATAATCTCCTCCTCGCTCTTGCCTTGCTTCTTGAGCATACGATAGCGGTCGGAGCGCTTGATGGCATTGTTGATCAGCGACTGCTTGGCCGCTGCCGAGAGTTCGGCCCGGTTGTTGGTGTAGGGGTTCTTGGTGCCACCACGCTCGCGCAGGAACGCTGGCTGGAGCGTCTTGCTCATGTGCTTGCGCACGGCCTGCTCGGCATAGGTCTGCATGCGCTCGTCGATGGTGGTGTAGATTTTCAGTCCGTCGCTGTAGATGTCGTAGTGCGAGCCATCGGGCTTGGTGTTCTTGTTGCACCAGCCGTAGAGTGGGTTGCACACCCAGGCGGCCGAGTCGTCCACGTAGGCCTGGCGGTTCCACTTGGGGTAGTCCTTCTCCTCGGGCTTCTTGGCCATCATCACGCGGCGCAGCTCCTCGCGGAAGTAGGGCGCCAAGCCGTCGTTGTGGTCCACGCGGTGATAGCTGAGCACCAGGGGGAGTTGCTTGGTGGCCTCGGCGTCGGCCTCGCTCAGGAAACCGGCCTTGACCATCTGGTCAAGCACCACATTGCGTCGCTCGCGGGTGCGCTCGCTGTAGCGCAGCGGATTGTAGTACGACGGGTTTTTGCACATGCCCACCAGCGTGGCCGATTCCTGCAGGTTGAGCTGCGAGGGGTCTTTGCCGAAATAGACAAATGCCGCCGTCTTGATGCCCACAGCGTTGTTCAGGAAGTCGAACTGGTTGAAATACATCTTGATAATCTCGTCCTTGGTGTAGTAGCGCTCGAGCTTGACGGCGATGACCCACTCGATGGGTTTTTGCAAGGCACGCTCAAAGATGTTGCTCGATTCGGGCGAGTAGAGCTGCTTGGCGAGCTGCTGGGTGATGGTGCTGCCACCGCCGGCGCTCTTCTGGCCCATCAGCACGCGCTTGATAATCGCGCGCCCGAGCGCCCTCACGTCGATACCCGAATGGTTGTCGAAGCGGGCGTCTTCGGTGGCAATCAGTGCGTTGCTCAGGTGCTTCGAGAGCTGGTCGTAGTCCACATAGACGCGGTTTCCCTTGCTGCGGTAGAAGCGTCCCATTTCTTCGCCCCCGGCGGCGTAGATGGTCGAGGCGAACTTGTCGGTGGGATTGCGCAGCTGCTCAATGGCCGGCATATAGCCAATCACGCCGTTATAAATCAAGACAAACAGCAGGGCCATCAAACCCACAAAGGCGCCAAAGGTGTACCACATGCGCTTCACGATGCGAGAATTGCGTGCCTGCCGCGCGGCACGACGCTGGGTGTGGTTGCTCATGACTTTTCCGAAAAATGAAGAATAAAGTGCAAAATTACGACATTCGGCGCAAATAACCATCATTATTCGCCTTTTTTTTCACGCACAAGTTTTTTTCTCACAATCGATGCACGCGGCCGCGCATTTTTCACTACCTTTGCCCAACCCAAAGTAATCAAGCTACAATGAAGACAAGAAATCTGATTTCGATTACCGACCTGAGCAAGGGTGAGATTCTGGACTTGATCACCACCGCACAGGAGTTTGAACGCAACCCCAACCAGCGCCTGCTGGAGGGCAAGGTGGTGGCCTCGCTGTTTTTTGAGCCATCAACACGCACGCGGCTGAGTTTCGAGACTGCCGTGAACCGGCTGGGCGGCCGCGTGATTGGTTTCAGCGATGCCAGCACAAGCAGCCAGTCGAAAGGCGAGTCGCTCAAGGACACCATCATGATGGTGAGCAACTACGCCGACTTGATTGTGATGCGGCATCCACTGATGGGTGCCGCTCGTTATGCCAGCGAGATTTCGCGCGTGCCCATCATCAACGCCGGCGACGGAGCCAACCAGCACCCCACGCAGACGATGCTCGACCTGTACACCATCCAGCAGACACAGGGGCACCTCGACAACCTCACCATCACCATGGTGGGCGACCTGAAGTACGGTCGCACGGTGCACTCGCTGCTCGAAGCCATGCACCACTTCAACCCGCGCTTCAACTTCGTGGCGTGCGACGTGCTCCAGATGCCCGGGCAGTACAAGCAGTTCTGCCGCGAGCAGGGCATCCCCTACACCGAAACCACCGAGTTCAGCAGCGACATCATCAACCAGAGCGACATCATCTACATGACGCGCGTGCAGCGCGAACGCTTCAGCGACATGATGGAGTATGAGCGCGTGAAGAACCTGTACACGCTCACGGCGTCGATGCTCCAGGGCGGCAAGCCCACCATGCGCGTGCTGCACCCGCTGCCCCGCGTGACCGAAATCGCCCAGGACGTCGACGACACCCCGTGGGCCTACTACTTCGAGCAGGCACGCAATGGCCTCTACGCCCGACAGGCCATCATCTGCCGCGCACTGGGAATCAATGTTTAATGCGCAAGTAGCGCAACCCACTTTGACCAATTCAATTAATCGCTATGAAAAAGAAAGAACTCGCCGTTGCCGCATTGGAAAACGGCATCGTCATCGACCATATCCCCTGTGCCTCGCTGTTCAAGGTGGTGAACCTGCTGGGCATCGAGCACCTCGACAAGAGTGTCACCATCGGCTTCAACCTCGACAGTGAGCGCCTGGGCAAGAAAGGCATCATCAAGATTGCCGACGTGGAGGTGCCCAAGGAGGTGCTCAACCGTATTGCCGTGATTGCCCCACGCGCCGTGGTCAACATCATCCGCGACTACGAGGTGGTGGAGAAGCGCGAGGTAGCCCTGCCCGACGAGCTGCACGACATCGTGCGGTGCAACAACCCCAAGTGCATCAGCAACAACGAGCCCATGCCCACCCACTTCCACGTGGTGGGCCGCGACCCGCTCGTGCTGCGCTGCCACTACTGCGAGCGCAAGGTGGAGCACAGCGAAATCACCCTTAAATAAGGCAAAGCTTCAATGCTGCGGCTTCGCCCCCCCGCGCGAAGCCGCAGCTGTTTTATTGGTTTTTTACCGCGGAAAAGTGGTGACTTTGCAGCCCGATTCTAAACACCTGGCACACATCACTGTGCAATTTTCGTTTTCGGTCATTTAAAGGCTCTGTAACGTTTTGCGTGGGTGATTCATTCTCAATGCGAATTGCACGAATTAAGCGAATTTAAGGGACACCTGCAAAAACCTGTGTGTGAAATCTTGAGCAGGCTGACCGATCGCCGATAGGCGATGACCACTGTGAAAACCCCACCATGACAGGAGCGCAGCGACTGAATGGTGGGGAAGCGGACAACGTGTGGCGGTGTTCCTCGGCGAGGAACACCACGCTCCCAGCAACTCTACGGCTTGAACTTTTTAAGCCGCACCACCAAAAGCCTTGGCCTGACCGGTGTAGCCGCGGTCATTTGCCGTTTTTGAGAATTCTCTTGGCTCCTGCGCCATATTCCTTCAGGTTGATTTCAAACAGCAAGCCGCCGGCCAGAATCACGTCCTCGTCCGTTCCCACCAGGGCTGTGTCGCCCGGGGCGAGCAGGGGCATCACGCTCATCACGTCGGCCATCGGGTCGTCGAGATGGAACGGACGGGCCACCGGCGCTGCCGCACGGTTGCGCCGGCTGGTGTAAAGCAGGCGGTTAATCACAATCACTCGCTGGTGATGGCAGTAGTCGAAATGCGTCTTGTACACATCGATGAACTCGAGCGACTTATACATTCCTCCTTGCGGATGGTTCACCACCTGCATCGTGTCCTTGCCGATGAACTCCAGCCGCACATCCCGCCCGGCACGGTCGCTGAACGCATATACGTTGGGGTAGAACTGGTGCCGAAGCCAAAAGGACACTGCATCGGACATGTGCGGCGGAATTGATCTCGTGCCATGAGCCAACAAATGAGGGTACACTGTCAGGCACATCAAAAGCACCAGTAACAATGACACAAGGATGGTTATACGATAATACTTCATTCAGAAAGTGGATGATTGATGTTTGACTTCATTTTATGGTGTTCATATTGGCCACGCCAGTCTGGATTCGTCAGCACAACGCCAATTAAAGCCATTCGGCATGCCGTTAAATAATTCCCGCCAATCCAAAGAACTGACATCGGATTGTTGGCAAAAATGGTATCTCCCACGCACAAGTCTAATCGCTTGATTGACGTGGAATCACTGGATCTTCTCGACCTATAGTCGTTCAACGTCCCCTGTACATCGGTTACTTGAACCTTATTCCTTTTCATTTCTGGGTATAGAGTTTTTAGGTAATCCGTGTATGAGTCAAGCCTCTAGATAAAAGAACTATCTTCCCATTCATTTCTGAAACTTACAATAGAGTCAACAGTCAAATATGGACATGGTGTGAAATGGGGTGTGACATGATACACCAATTTGTTGTTTTGCGAGCGAATCAGGTTCGTGTCGACAAACTCAAGCCCCATAAACACAGACTGATCCACATTCCCATACTGGTATGGCAACATACCATGACTTTCATAAAACAAACGATAATTATTCGCTCCGATATATGATGCGTAATCGTCCAAAAAATTGCCACCATATATTGGTGCAAGTTTTGGAGCATAGAAAGCCAAAGCTGCGAAACACAACACTTGACTTACGATTGATTTTAGTATCTTCATCGCTTATACCATTGGGCGGGTCGTCCACCATATATACTATTTCCATTATCATCTGCAAATAAGGTA
Organism: Muribaculaceae bacterium; assembly: GCA_017443765.1. Lineage (GTDB taxonomy): Bacteria > Bacteroidota > Bacteroidia > Bacteroidales > Muribaculaceae > Sodaliphilus. Next base: position 7,954 of record JAFSYB010000102.1, read on the forward strand.
ATCAGCAAGCCTGTTATCTGATTAATACTTGTGATGTCAATGCTAAAACCATAGATTGTTTTGTACCCCAATTTTTCAACCGCAGCAAATTCTGCCCTATAGGCCGATACCTCATGCGATATACCATATCGGGAATCAAAAATGATGGTACCGTTTTCATCACGCAGTAATCCAAACTCGCCTCTTGCTAATTGGCCTCCGTGGCGCATCTCATGGACTATATTACCAAATAAACCGTTTGTGTACATCGCCACAACGCCATTGGGCAGCATCGTGGTTTCTTGTATGCCATCATTAAAAGATGAGTTTCCAAATGAAAACTCAGTACCGCCAAGATACATTTGATCAAGATCACTTAACGTATTATTCAGCTCACCTATTCGGCTCAACAGTTCGCATTTGGTTTGTAAATCCGATGTGTTTGTGTATTCGTTCGTGTAATAATATATTTCCCCCATTATAGTTGAACGGTAATCGCGATATTTCTTCAAATTATCGCCTCGAAAGTATCTCCCGTCCAGATCCACATAGCGCAGCGGGTTGTTAAGGCAATAGCTGTATCGGTTGAATCCCTGCGTGCCGTCTGGTCGCTGCACCATGGGATCGGGGCTGAGGAATCGCGCCACGGCGGGGTCGTAGAGCCGCGCGTTCATGTTCACCAGCCCGAACCACGGCAGGTGCTCGTGGCCGATGTAGCCGCGGCCCATGAGCATCAGCCGGGGCGCCGTGCCGGGGGCGTAGGCCGCGCCGGTGTCGGGGTTGCGCAACGCGCCCCAAGCATCGTAACTCAGCCGCTGCTCGACGAACCCTGCGGAGTCGGTCACCGCGACAATGCTGCCCAGGTGGTCGCGCACCACGCGGTGCAGCACCCACGGGCAATTGCCGTCCTCGCGCAGAAGCGCCGCCGGGGCGTCGTAGGCCGTGCCGCCGAGCCACAGCAGCGACTTTATGGGCTGACTGAAGCCGTACAACTGGCGGGGTTCCAAGATGCCCGCTTTCATGCGTGGAAAAACCATTAGGCTAAAAATGTGCACAGACTAATTAAACCACCTTATGCATAACCGCAAGAGATGTGAAAAGCAGACTGGGATAACCAAGTTAAAAATAAGAAATAGCACGGAAAACCAAGCGAGGGGATGCTCAATCTTATTTCGATAGACAGCAAGAATCTTCAAGCCACGTTTTTTGTGCTTGAGAAACAGCCAAATCCCCCCATAGATTAAACCGAGAATTAAAAACCAAGCCATGTCACCAATTGAAACTCCAAGTTTCCCAAAACACAACATCATTGTTGCCCACAATGAAAAACTTAAACCAATTGCCCCCGTTACAACCTCGGGTTTCCCGAAATAACCAGTTCCTTGAAGGACAATGGAACATACATAGAAATAAATCTTAATTATGTTCATCAAAAAAACGGTTAATAGTTTTCTTCCAAATAATCATAAAGGTATTGCCCATATAGCGCATCTGCAAGACCGACTCCAATAGATAGCGCAGGACCAACAACAGGGACAAATCCGACTCCGATTGTTACCTCAACAAATCAAAAACAGCAAAAAAAACAGCGCGGAGTATAGTAGCACACACCATCCTTTTAATTCCCAATGTTTTGAGCGGCAAAACATTGTCTCACATTGATGATAGTATGATAGTATTTTTCCGAATCAACAAGTATGGATAGCACAGCTATGGCTAATGCGCTATAAAGTATATTTTGCTTTGAAAGCAGTTCCAATTGTATGTTGCACATTGAGCTGACCAATTTTAGCAATAAATAGACATTTGAGAAAAATACAATTATTCAAGTTTCGCAAGTTCGTCACTTGCAAGAAATAATTCAAAAAAAATCGGTATAGGTCTTGCGTAATTCGCTAGAAATGAGTAATTTTGTGGTGAATATAAAACTATAACTCTCCTATACCGATGAGCAAAATTACAACATTTCTTTCAGACATGCAAGAGTTCTTCAACGGAAAAAGCG
>JAFSYB010000103.1 GCA_017443765.1 Muribaculaceae bacterium
CTCTGCAGCCTGTGGCCATGACCAAGCTGCGTGCATCTCCGATGCACTTGCATGGTCTTTAAGATGGTGTCGGGCCTACGGCCCGACCGACCTCTTCGAGGTCTTTGTCCGAATGACGACAAGCCCTAAGTGTGCCTCGAAGAGGAACTTCATCGGCGGCGGCACCATCAAATATACGACACGCTTTGTTGGCCCTCTTCGAGGTCTTTGTCCAGAACCAAACTGCAAACCTCTGCGAGCATCTTGCATGGACATGTTGTCGGGCCTACGGCCTGGGGGTATCCGTACAAACGGGGTGCGGGAAAATTATTGGGGCTTGTGCTTGGTGCTTTGTGCATTATTTATTACTTTTGCAGTTTGAATGTGTAAGATGATTGATTGACCGATGAAGATTAAGCAATTCTTATTTGTTACGGCGGTGGTGCTGAGTGGTGCGGCTGCCAATGGGGAAGACATCAAGTACTCAGACGACCGTAGCGGCTTTGTGCAGCTTGCCGAGGCTGTGCCCGACGTGATTCTTGAGCCGCGCTACTACAGCACCTACAATTTCGTGGGGAGCCGCATCGACGGCTACGAGGCGCCGTGCATGCAGCTCACTCGCGAGGCGGCATTCGCGCTGAATGCTGTGGCTGCCGACCTGAAGGCGCGTGGCTACCGGCTGAAGGTGTGGGATGCCTACCGCCCGCAGCGCGGCGTGAACCATTTCGCCCGCTGGGCCAAAGACCTGGGCGACACCATCATGCGACCATACTTCTATCCCAAGGTGGACAAGAGCGTGCTGTTTGAGCAGGAATACATCGCCTACCACAGCGGCCACACGCGCGGCTCGACAGTCGACCTCACCCTGTTCGACATGCGCACGGGCAAGGAGGTGGACATGGGAGGCACATTCGACTACTTCGGCCTGGAATCGCACCCGAGCTACCGAGACCTCACCCCTCAACAATTGGCCAACCGCCAGCTGCTGCGCGAGGCGATGATGGGGCACGGTTTCAAGCCCATCACCAGTGAGTGGTGGCATTTCACCCTGGCCAACGAGCCATACCCAAACACTTATTTCACGTTCCCGGTGAGATGAGGCGATGAGTATGCCACCGCTAAAACGATGAGTGATTTCTATAAAACGATAAAAAGTGTTTCGAGCGGAATCTACAAGGAGAAGATGAGCAAGTTCATCGCCTTTGTGGAGCCTGCATCAACGGCCGACGAGGCCCGCGCCGTGGTGAAGCGCTACCAAAACGAATACCATGATGCGCGTCATGTGTGCTGGGCCTATGTGATGGGCGTCGACCGCTCGGAACAGTTGTCGAACGACAACGGCGAGCCCAGTGGCACGGCGGGCAAACCCATACTGGGCCAGCTCAACTCCTTTGAGCTGACGCGTGTGGTGGCCGTGGTGGTGCGCTACTTTGGCGGCATCAAGCTGGGCACGAGCGGGCTGATAGGGGCCTACCGCGAGGCCACGCGGCTGGCCATCGAGGCCGGAGAGATACTGGAGTGCCACGAGCAGGCACAACACACGTTTGAGTTCCCCTACCTGTCGATGAACGCCGTGATGAGCGCCGTGAAAAAGGCCGGCGTGCGCATCATCGCCCAGCAGTTCGACAACGTGTGCCGCATGACCATCGAGTGCGATGCCGACGCCCTGCCCGCCTTTCGGCAACGCCTTGCCACCGCCCTCAACGGGTTCTGACCGCTGATTGCGGAATCTGATTCAGTGCGGAGATTTCACCCCCTATTGCGCCTGCTCAAGCTCGTCGAGCGTGGGCAGGTGCGTGTCGTCGTAGGCTGCGGTGATGATACCTTGCGAGTTCACTTGGTAGATGCGCGGGATGCGCTCGGTGGCGAAGAGGTTGAAAACAGCCCTGTCGGGTTGTGGTGAATAAGGGAGGGTGAGGCTGTTGGCAGCCCAGTAGGCGGCAATGTCGTCGCGCAACTGCTCGCGCGCGATAGCCACCACGCGGCAGTGCTGGCCATGGCGACGGTAGAACTGCTCCACCACCGGCAGCTCGCGCCGGCAGTCGGGACAGGTAGTGTTGAAGAAGACAATCATCGCCGGTGCGCCAAGCAACGTTTGGTCGCTGACCACCGTGCCATCGCCGAGGGTGACGGCAAATGCAGGAAGCCTGTCCCCCACCCCAACCGAAACAGCCTCGGCCGGGTTCACCGCGTCGTCAATACAAGATACTAATAACGCGAGTTCGGGATAATTAGAGGTCTTCCCTGTGGCAAAGATAAAGATGAAGAAAATGTGAAGATGTAGGTATATAACAAAAGTGCCGTAAGTCAAATCATGCCACGGCAGTCAATGAGAGGCGTCATGTTTACTCGAACAGCACGAGCTGTCCGTTTGGTTCAGGCAGGGCAAAGTCGAAGTTGCCCCCCGGCTTGTTCACGAAGAAGGTGTAAGCGCCAATTGCGGCAAGCACGTTCATGATGAAGTTGTGCACACTTCTGTGCCTCGTGTGCACCAGCTGCGCCACATTCTTGAGCATGTCGTTGACGGACTCAATCACGCTGCGCTTTCGCAGCATGATTTTGTCGTAAATGGGCATGAGTCTGTTCTTCATGTTGCTCTTGATGCCGGTGACGATGTGCACCCCTTTGTCCCAAAGCTTGCCGAAGAGCGTGTGCGAGATATAGCCTTTGTCCGCGTAAAGCTTGCCGAAGACCTTGTCGGTGAGGGCGTTCATCACATCATCGTGGCGGTCGTCCACATTGGCCTTTGTGAACACGAAGTTCAGGATCTCCCCCTTTTCGTTGCACAGCAGATGCAGTTTGAAGCCAATGAACCAGCCCATCGTGCTTTTGCCTTTGGTTGCCACATCCCTGAACACCCTCATCGACCGCTCACGCTTGTTGTGGATCACGGGGAGGCATGTGCTGTCCACGAAGCTGATGCCTGTGCACTGACCGAAGCAGGAAAGTTTCAGGAACATCACCAACGGCACGAAGCAGCGCGGCATAAGTTCGACAAATCGGTTGTACGAGACAGCCTGTGGGAACAGGTGTTTCCAATGCTGGCACACGCAGTACAGGTAATAATGCTTGAAGTTGCGGAAACTGTTGAAATGGAATGTGATGATGATGGTGATGATTTCGGCCTCACTCATTCTGGTGCTTCTCTTGCGCCTCACCTTTCCGTCATCAGTGCCAAGGGCGTGTCTCGCAATTTCCGCATTAAATTCCTTGCAGAAATCGTCTGCGACACAAAAAATTTCAGTAA
>JAFSYB010000104.1 GCA_017443765.1 Muribaculaceae bacterium
AACCGCCGACTACATGGACTTGTGCGGCGCGGTGGACGAGGGGCATTTCATTGTCTTCGACCGCAAGGGCGACAAGAGCTGGGACGAGCGCATCTGGCACCGCGTGGAGCACTGCGACGGCCGCGACATCACCGTGTGGGGAATGTAACCCACGCCCCTGCGCTGGCCGCGTGGCAACGGATGGGGCCGGAGCATGAACAACAAAGACAAATATCGACGCCAAAAAGAAAGAAACTCGTCTGGGCTATGCCCGGGCGAGTTTCTTCAGAATCAGAGTTTTAGAGCCTGATTCCAGCCTTTTTATGCTCAAGGCGGGTTAGTTCCCCTGGCTGAGGCTCACCAGAATCTCCCAGAACTGTGCGCGAGTGATTCCCTCGTGGGTGAAGATGTCCTCGATGGTGCCCTCGCCGTCCACGTCGATGTTCGACGGCACGTACATTATACCGTTGATTATAATCACCGTCACGCCATCTTGGGTTGCTTTCTCAACCTTACCCACCGAGCGGTTGCCGATGTATAGTTTGCCGTCCTTCAGCTCCCACGAGCTGATAATCACATCATAGATGTTGCCATCTGCACTCATAATGGCTTGAGCCACCTGGCTGCTGTTGAAGGCCAGGAAGCTGAAACCGTTGTCGTCGGTGTCCTCGGCGTTAATGAGCATCCACGGGTTGGTGAGGTCGCTCTGGCGCACATTCGTCGTGGTGGGCTCGTTGTCGTTGTCGCTGCCGCATGAGCTCAGGGTGAAGCAGGCGAGCATGCTCATCAGCAGCACGCCAAGGCTAAAAATACGTTTTGTCATTTGTGATTAAAAATTAAAGGTTTATAATTATAGATTTACTGCGTCAAGATAATGTTAATCAGTGCGTTCACATCGGCGATGTCGATGGCGTCGTCGTCGGTGACGTATGCACGGCGGCCGTAGTTCTCGGCCTGGTCCAGATCCAAGATGATGTTAATCAAGATGTTCACATCGCCGATGTCGATGCTGCCATCGCCGTTCAGGTCGCCGGGCAGCTCGTTCGTTGGCTCGCCAAAGGTGACGTGCGCTACGGTGAGCGGTGCGGCGGCGGTGCCGAGCGTGAAGGCGGCATTGGCCGGCGTGGTGTAGCTGGCATAGGCCACGATGTCGCGGGTGCCCTCGGTGAATGCGGTGTCGGCGGTGACGTGCAGCGTGAACACCTGGCAGGGGTTGGCCGTGATGGCCGTGTGCGCACTGCTCCCGCCCGTGATGGTGTAGGTGGGCCAGCGGTTGACGGTCGCCAGGTTGTGCGCAAACGTGAGTGCTCCGGCATCAGTGCCTACATGGCCGTAACTGCCCTCGCTGTCGGCACACGGCCTCAGTCCCTGCGGCAGCGTCACCACCAGTTGCACGTCGGTGAAGGTGGCGCCGGCGGGCAGCTCCATCTTTACGGGGATGTCGAGCACGCGCGATGTGTCGGCCGGGGTGACGGCCATGTCGGGTGCGGTGAGGTTGCCATCGGCAGCAGTGGTCGAGGTGGGCACATGGCCGGTGAGAGTCACGGTCACGGGCTGCGTGAGCCCGCCACCGCTAATGGTGAGCGTGGCATCGTGCCGTCCCTTGGCGGTGGGGCGGTAGGTGATATTGACTGTTGTGCCGCGTGTGGCGGCGCTGGTGCTCACCGAGCTGGCCGACAGCTTGTAGTGCGAGGCGCCACTGCCGCCCAGCGTGAGCGTGAGGCTGCCCGTGAGGTTCTCGCCACGCAGGCTCAGGCTCTGAATGTTGGTGCTGCTTTGAGTGGTAGCCCCGAAGTTGACCAGGGTGCCATCGGTGGGCGTAATCATGGCTGCCGTGAGTTGCTCCACGACAAATGGGGCGTAGTCCCCCCACACGGCGCCGGTGTTGCTTGCCGGGTCGAGCAGCGCCAGATAGTAGGTGTGCCCATCGATGCCGTCAAACGAGCCGTAGAACGTGACGTGAGCCTGCTTGTTCGCACCCACATTGATTGAGGTGGGCATGGTGGCCAAGGTGGTGTAGCTGTCGCCATCGCGGTCCAGAATCACGGCCGTGAGCACGCCGTTCCAGTCCACCTCCTCGGCCTGCACCGTGGCGATGGCTTGCACGTTGTCGGCGGGCATGCGCTCGTCGGTGGGAATAATGTCGCTCACCAAGGTGAGGCGCGCACGGCTCTCGGGTACCTCGCCCGAGAAGTAGGCTATGCCATCGACCACAGTGAACGGCACGCAGCGGCTGCTCGCCGGACGCTCAAAAAAGTGCGTCACGCCATCAATGCGGTACACCGCGTGCAGGTGGTAGACACCGGGCATCAAGTTGTTGGGCACGGTATAGGCCACCGACGAGATGCCGTACATCACGCCAAGCGTGAGGTCGTTGGCATTGGTAAACCAGTTGGTGGCCAGGGTTTGCGTGTCGGTGGAATCGGTGAGTACGAATCCCCAGGCGAGGTTGCTCCAGGAGTTGTCGCCCATAAAGACGATGCCGCCCAGCTCAAAGTTGACCTGTGTGCCTATGCGTGTCGAGACGGTGGTGGTGGTCATCTTGGCCATCAGCCCGCGCAGGGGCTCGGCTGGCGCGTCAACGCCGGTTGTGTTGGGCTGGATGCCCAAGATGGCGTCCTGGTTGCTGTTGAAGCCGCCGGCTCCGCCGCCCGTGCCGAGCGAGGGCGGGTCGAGGGCCGTCACGGCATAGTAGTTGTCGCTGCTGCCGCTCCACCCCCAGTTCACATGGAAGTAACCCATGCTGTCATATCCGTCGAACACAAAGGCGTGTCCGCCCGACGTGCCGCTGCCCGCGTAGTACACCGGCCGGTGGGCGTCAAGCTCTTCGCGCAGCATCTGCTCCCACACGTCGAGCTCGTAGAAGTCGCGCAACTCGTAGTGAATCGACGACGCGTCGTAGTCAAAGTAGGTGCGCAATGCATGATAGGCCATGTAGGACGAGGTGCCGCTCTCGGGGCCATAGTTCATCTCCTCGGCAATGCCCACGTCGCTCATCAGCTTCGCCACGGCATTGGCCTGCGAGGAGGTGTAGCTGCTGGAATAGCTGTTGCGCATCTGGCTCCATTGGTAGTTCGACTGGCTGAAGTTGGCGCTCAGCGTCTGCGTGCTGCCGCCCTCCACGTCGCAGGTGTAGCTGTGGCTGCCCTTGCCGGTGGCGGGCCAGCTGTGGTATTTCATGATTTGCGCCGTGGCGGTGGCCACGCAGCCGGTGGCGCATCGCTGGCTACCCCACCAACTGCTGTAGGTGGGGCAGTTGTTGTTGAACGGCTTGCCCTGGTCCCAGGTGGTGGACAGTAGTGGCGCCACGCTGGTGGCGAGCCGACGAGGCTGGCGTGCCTGGCTCCCCGGGTGGCTGCGCAGCCACTCCATCTCGCGCTGGTACTCGCCGAGCCACCACTGCGCGTTGGGCGGGAGCTGGTCGTAGTCAAACGTGCCACTGTTGCTGTAGCCCAGCACGGGCAGTGCGCCATCGTTGCCGGCCACCACCACATAGCCGCCGTCGCCGCCCAGGTTGAACACATAGTAGTCGGCCTGGCCAGTCGCAGCCTTCGCCTCGTAGGCCAGCGTGAGGGCGGCCCCGGTGGCGCCGGGTGCGCGCTGCGCGCCCGATTGCAGGAATTGAGCGGCCACGGCTTGAGCCTGTACGGCACTCACATCGGCAGCCTGGGCACCAAGCAGCCAGGCGGCAAACACAAGGAGGAGGAGCTTTTTCATCGTTATAATGCAGTGTTGATGGGTTTCACTTCGGTTGAAAACAATTTGCAAAAGTAATAACAAAAATTGGTTTACACAAAAAAAAGACCTTTCTCTCACGAAAAAGATCCATTGTCATGAAAGTCTTAATGGTAACTTTCCTGCTCCATATCATTCATTGGTGGGTGCTACCTGATTCGAACAGGTGACCTCATCCCTGTCAAGGATGCGCTCTAAACCAGCTGAGCTAAGCACCCGCGTCACAAACGCGGTGCAAAGGTAGGGCATTTTTCGCACGCGGCAAAACATCACCTCGAATTTTAGCGTTTTTTTGCATTTCAGCTGCGTAGAAAGCTTGCCTTTGAGCACTTATAACATTAGGTGGGTTCTATAAATTGCTTGAGTCGTATTGGGATTGATTGCTGAGTAGATTTTGTCTCAAGCTGCGCGAAGCAGTAGCGGGCTACGGTTCAAGTAGTTGAGGCAAAAGATGCCAGCAAGCAACCCAAGACGTCCAAA
>JAFSYB010000105.1 GCA_017443765.1 Muribaculaceae bacterium
ATGATCTCTCACCGGCTAACCGCCCCGCGGGGGGCGAAAAGCGGTGCAAAATTACTGCCGACGCGCGACATGGCAAAATGTTTTCACGCTTTTTTTGAAAAAAAACGCGCCCGGAGGGCCAACGCGCTGCAAGGCAGCCGCTTGCCCGCACCCCGCCCGACGCCCGCGCCGGCGCGGTGCCGCCATCAAACGGGGACAGGCCGGCGTGCGGGCGTGCGGACGCGCCCGAAGGCAGGGGGGTATACCTTATTATATAGCAAGGGCCTGGGAAAGACCCTCATCGAGGCCGCGCCGCGTGAGGGTGCCGCTGCTCCGGGTCACGGCACGCTGGCGCGTGGCGGGCGGATGGAGCTACGTCCTGGGGGCACTGTGCGGACTGTAGTCAGGCTTTGGCCTGGGATTCACCGTGCGGGTGGCCTGCGCCTTCGATGGCAATGTGAATGAACGCATAGATGCCCAGCACGATGAGCAACAGCGTTTGCACGCCCCACACGAGCCAAGCAAACGCTGAAGCCTGGGCGTCGTAGGGCACCGAGGGCGGGAAAGCACCGACACCATAGAGCGTGAGGCCGAAGATAATGGCGAACTGCCACGGCCCCAGGCCGCCGTTGCTTGGCACGGCCATGCCAATGGAACTGAGCACAAACAGCACCAACACCGGCAGCCAGCCCAGTCCGGCGGTGAACGAAAACGCCTTGCTGGCAATGTAAAGCTGCAAGTAGTAGCAGCCCCAGATGAGGACTGTGTAGAGCAAGAACCACCACTTGCCCCTCATGCGGGCAATGGAGGCCAAGCCGTTCCACAAGTCGCGGACCACGGCCTGGACCTTGCGGACAAGGCCATTCTGCGACGTGGTGCGGTAGAGCCACACCAGCAGGGCCACGCCAGCCAGGCAGGCCACCGCCACGGCAGACATCACCAGCACACTGGTGCTTTGCCCGCCGTCGTTCTGCGCCAGGAATTTCAAAAACGCGTCCTGAGCCAGGAAAAAGGTGGCCAGCGTGAGCAGCAGCACCGTCACGGTGTCGCTCAGGCGGTCGCCCACCAGCGAGCCCAGCACCAGCGAGAACGAGGCACGCTCGCGACGGGCTATGTAACCAGCCCGCCACACCTCGCCCAGACGGGGAAAGAGCAGATTGACGAAATACGTGCCGAAAATCGAGCAAACCACTGCGTGGAGCGGTGGTGTGACCCCGATGGCACACAGCTGGAGGCGCCACCGCAGCGCACGCAACACATGGCTCAATGTGCTCACCACAACCACCGGCAAAAACCACCAGTAGTCCACATCCTGGCTCAAGCTTTGACCAATGGCCGCCAAGTCCACATTTTTATATAAAAACCAGGCCAACCCCACGCTGATGGCAATGGGTATGCCATATTTCACCAATGCCGACGCAATCTTCTTCATAAGAGCATACAGGTAAACGAGTAAAACAGGTTTTTTGGGCAACGACCAACAAGCGACTTGCCTCTGAACGCTGAAGGATCATTCATTGAAAACGAGCGTGACGGCGTTTTCGTCAACATTGAGCGTGACGGGGCAGCCCTCGATCAAGGGGTAGTTCCAGCTCTCGTCGTGGCTCGCCGGGAAGTCGTAGCAGATGGGTATTCCATAGCCTTGCAAGTACTCGTCGAGCAGCTGGGCCATATCGGCGTAGCCGTAGCCGGGCGTGTAGTCGGTGAAACGCCCCACGATGATGCCTTTCACACGGTCAATCACCCCCTTGAGCTTGAGCTGGTAGAGCATACTCACCACGCGTGGCATGCTCTCGCTCACGTCCTCGAAGAAAAGGACAATGTTGCGGCCGGCCACAAAGTCGCGGTCGAGGAAGTCGTAGGGTTCGCTGCCAGCCAGGTTGCTCATCACCGCCATGTTCCCTCCCACGAGAATGCCCTCGGCTCGCCCATGGTGGTTGAGCGGGTGTGCCGGCACGGTGTAGGTGGGCCGGAGCCCGAGCAAGACGTCGCGCAACCGACGGTTCACAGGGTCGTCGGCGCCACGCTCGGCCAGTGCTCCGCACATATTGCCGTGAATGCTCATGTTGCCCGCCCTCACCTGGGCACTGTGCAGGCTGGTGATGTCGCTGTAACCCACAATCCACTTGGGATGTGCGCTAAAAATGCCCGGGTCCATAGCGTAGAGCAGCAGCGACGAGCCGTAGCCGCCGCGCGTGCACACAATGGCTTTCACGCCTGGGTCGCGCAAAGCCTCGACCAGGTCGTAGACGCGCTCGCCGGTGGTGCCGGCATACATGGCGTGGTTGCTGTAGGCATGGAGGCCGATTTTGGTGTGGAAGCCCCACTGTTCCAGCACGCGCGCACCGGCCTCGGCCACCCCCATCTTGGGCGTGCTCCCGGGCGAGATGATGGCAATGGTGTCGCCCGGCTGTAATGGTGGGGGAGCAACAGGGTTCACAACGGCCCGCGCCAGCACGGCGACAGAGGCACACAACGAGAGTACAAAGCGTTGAAGCATTTCAGTATTGTTTTTAAAGCATTGACAATCGGCCACGTGGCCTTTCGGCCTGCAAAATTACACAAAAAATGTCTTTGGCACACATCCGAGGCCGAAAAAGTCATCACCCATTGTCTTCGGCAGTGGGCGAAATGTGAAAAACGCTCAAAAAATCGGACGTTGTTTGGCCAACTGACAAATAATTTATAATTTTACACGTTAAAACAATAAGCTTGTAGAATTGGCCCGTGCGCGGGCATTATCCAAAACGATACCGCTATGAGAGGAAAAATGAAATTCTGCCTGAATATCCCCACCCGATTGGTGTTCGGTGCTGGGGAGTTGAAGAATATCCACACCCTTGAGCTACCCGGCAAGCGTGCGCTGGTCGTGATTTCGGCCGGCACGTCGATGCGCAGCCACGGCTATTTGGACACGCTGCTTGCGGGCCTGAAGCAAGCCGGCGTGGAGGCCGCGGTGTTCGACCGCGTGCAGCCCAACCCAATCCGCGAGCATGTGATGGAGGGCACAGCCCTGTGCTTGAGCCGCCAATGCGACTTTGTGATTGGTCTGGGTGGCGGGAGCAGCATCGACACCGCCAAGGCCATAGCCATCACCGCCGCCATGGGTGGCGACTTTTGGGACTACGTGCAGGGAGGCACCGGTGGGGGGAAGCCGGTGACCCGTGCGCTGCCGGTGGTGGCCATACCCACGACGGCCGGCACAGGCACCGAGGTGGACCTGTGGGGCGTGGTGACCAACGAGGCCACACAGGAAAAGATGGGCTTTGGCACGCCGCTCATCTTCCCGCACACGGCCATTGTGGACCCGGAGCTGATGCTCACTGTGCCCAGCAAGCTCACGGCCTACCAGGGATTTGACGCCTTCTTCCACGCCGCCGAGGGTTACATCAGCCAAGCACACACCCCCATTAGCGACCTCTACGCCCTTGAGGCCATCCGCCTGCTGTATAAATACCTGCCCGTGGCTGTGGCCGACGGCAACAATATGTGGGCGCGCATCAAGGTGGCATGGGCCAGCTCGCTGGCCGGCATGGTGGAGAGCACGAGCTGCTGCACAGGCGAGCACGCCCTGGAGCACGCCATGAGCGCCTTCTACCCCAAGCTGCCCCATGGCGCCGGCTTGATAGCCATCAGCGCGGCCTATTTCAGGACGTTCAAGAACGATGTGATGAAGCGCTACATGAAGATGGCCGAGAAGATGCGCCAGGTGAAAAGCGCCCGTCCGAGCGACTTCCTCGATGCCCTCGAGGTGATGAAACGCTCCTGCGGGGTCGACAACGTCAAGCTCAGCGACTGGGGAATCACCATGGCCGACTTCGACCGCTTTGCCGACAACGCCATCGCCACCGGCGGTGCGATGCTCGACCTCGACCCGCGTTTCCTGAACCGAGAGGAACTCATCAACATCTACATGGAGAGTTACAAGTGATTGTGCATCAAGCATTAGGCTAAAAAGCGGGTATTTGCAAGTAAAGAGGCTTTTTGACGCTGGAGATGGGCGTTTGAGTCAAAAAACACCCCACACGATTCGTTATAGAGCCCAATTTATGTAAACCGAGATTTGTGTGACATCTTAACCCATCCAATGATTACCGAGATCAACTTCAGCGACGTGCCTTCGATCAATGCCGAAGTCACGCGCTACTTCGATGGGGAGATGTTCTTTGCCGACAACGTCACCAGCGTGCCACAGCTGGCGCGGGTGTTCAAGGTGAAGTTTATCGGCATGGTGTTTTGCTTGCGCGGCGAGCTGGAGGTGCGGCTGAACTCAGCGCCCTACGTTGTCCGCCAGCACGATGCGTTGTTTGTCAATGCGTCAACCGTGGTTGACCTGGTGCGCCGCACCAACGACTTCTCGTGCAAGATTTGCGCCGTGACACCCGATGTGGGTTTCAATTTCATCAACAAGACGCTCTTTGATGCGGCGATGCGGGTGCACGCCCACCCCGTGATTCACTTCACCGAAGACGAAATCACGCTCATGCTCAAATATTATGAGCTGGCCGACTTCAAGCTCTCGCACGCCGAGACCAACTACAGCCGAGAGTCGGTGAGCTTCCTGCTGCGAGCCTACGCCTACGACCTGCTTCACTGCGTGAGCAGCCATTTGGGCGTTGGCGGCAACCTGGACATGCTGCGGCAGGGCGACAAGCTCTTCAGGCGGTTCGTGGTGCTGCTGGCCGACAACACCCACTGCTCTCGCAGCGTGAACTGGTTCGCCGCCGAGCTGTGCGTGTCGCCCAAATACCTCACCAGCGTGTGCCGGCAGCACAGCAACAAAACCGCCGGCGAGCTTATCGCCACCAGCATGGTGGCGCGCATCAAGCAGATGCTGCTCTACAGCGACCTCTCTATCAAGGAGATTGCCGCCGAGCTGGGGTTTTCCAACCTCTCGTTCTTTGGCAAATACGTCAAGAAGCATCTGGGCCAGTCGCCCAACAACTACCGCATGGCAAATGGCTACGGCCGCTGATGCAGAATTAAAAATTCTTAAAAACCGCCTGCCAGTCGTTTTTTTTCAAAAAAAATTTGGCCAGTTCAAAAAGTGACAGTAATTTTGCACCGCATTTCGCGCTGCGAGGTGCAGGACTGCTTCAATAGCTCAGTTGGTTAGAGCACATGACTGTTAATCATGGGGTCGTTGGTTCAAGTCCATCTTGAAGCGCTCAAAGTCCCGGGCACAGGACTATAAACTGCTCAAATGCTTCAATAGCTCAGTTGGTTAGAGCACATGACTGTTAATCATGGGGTCGTTGGTTCAAGTCCATCTTGAAGCGCAAAAAAGTCGAGGAAAAGCTTTCGTTTTCCTCGACTTTTTTTGCGCCTGCCTGACAGCAATGCCTTTGGATGGGACAGCAATAATGCCGTCTACGCTGGTCAAGTCCCCAACCACAGGCAGGGGGACAGCGGCGACACTGGGGGGCATCGGAGATGGCCAATCGTTGCGCTTAGTTGGCCCTCTTCGAGGCCCTGCCGCGGGAGGCATCGCTGTCCCCACGCCACACATATCTTCGATGTATGCGCCGTGGGGGTTCTTTCACTTTGAGGCCGCTGGCCTCATGCAGACCTACGGCCTGCGTTTAGCCGGGCGAGCTACAAGCTACGAGCTACGAGTGGGCTACGCGCTACAAGGAAGCTACGAGATGCGAGTTCGCTGTGCGGGCTTACCTACGGCCTGCGTTTTACCGTGCGGACGCTGTGCCACGTGAGTCCCGAGCGCTCAACGCCGCGGTATACCTGGCCACGAAGTTCCTCTTCGAGGCACATCCTGCGGCTTGTCGAGTTGCTGGCAGCGTGGTGTTCCTCGCCGCGGAACACCACGCTGCACATTGTCCGTTTCCCCACCATTCAGTCGCTGCGCTCCTGTCATGGTGGGGTTTTCACAGTGGTTATCGCCCATCGGCGATTGGTCAGCCCGTTCAAGATTTCACACACGTTTTTTGCAGGTACCCCGATTTTATGGTTATAAACGGAGCGTTGACATTCGGCAGCCTTCAAATCACGATGTTTACCAGCTTGTTGGGCACCACAACGACCTTTTTGGGAGCCTGGCCGTTGAGCCACTTGGCGGCCACTTCATGCGCGAGAGCGAGGCGCTCGACCTCGGCGGCCTCGGTGCCGGCCGGCACATCGAGGTTGAAGCGCGGCTTGCCCTTAATCATCACGGCATAGCGGGTGGTGGTCTCCTTGAGGTATTCCTCGTTCCAAGAGGGCCAGGGTGCGTCGCACACGGTGGTGTCGTGCCCCAGCAGGTGCCACAGCTCCTCGGCGATGTGGGGTGCAAAGGGTGCGAGCAGCACCACCAGCGGCTCGAGCACCTGGCGCGAGCCGGTCTTGGCGGCGGTGAGTTCGTTCACGCAAATCATGAACGCCGCCACGCTGGTGTTGTAGGAGAAACACTCGATGTCGCCGCTCACCTTCTTGATGAGCTTGTGGATTGACTTGAGCTCGTCGGGGGTGGGTGCGTTGTCGGTCACGCGCAGGTCGTCGCCCTTGAAGAAGAGCGCCCAGGTGCGCTTGAGGAATCGGTTCACGCCGTCGATGCCGTTGGTATCCCACGGCTTGCTGGCTTCGACCGGGCCGAGGAACATCTCGTAGAGGCGCAGGGTATCGGCACCGTAGCGTTCCACCACCAGGTCGGGGTTGACCACGTTGAACATCGACTTCGACATCTTTTCGATGGCCCATCCACAGATGTACTTGCCATTCTCGAGGATGAACTCGGCGTCGGCAAACTCGGGTCGCCACAGGCGGAACCGCTCGATGTCGAGCGCATCCTTGTCGACAAGGTTCACATCCACATGGATGGGAGTCACTTCGTAGTCCTTCTTAAGGTTCAGCGACACAAAGGTGTTGGTGTCCTTGATGCGATAGACAAAGTTGCTGCGTCCCTGAATCATGCCCTGATTAACGAGTTTCTTGAACGGCTCGGCCTCGCAGACGTATCCATAGTCGTAGAGGAATTTGTTCCAAAAGCGGCTGTAGATGAGGTGTCCGGTGGCGTGCTCGGTGCCACCCACATAGAGGTCGACTTGCCGCCAGTACTCGTTCACCTGCCGGTCGACCAGTGCGTGGTCGTTGTGTGGGTCCATATAGCGCAGGTAGTAGGCACTTGAGCCGGCAAAGCCCGGCATGGTGCACAGTTCCAGAGGCCGTCCGTTGTCGGCCACCCAGTTCTTGGCGCGTCCCAGCGGCGGCTCGCCGGTCTCGGTGGGCAGGAACTTGTCCACCTCGGGGAGCAGCAGCGGGAGCTGGCTCACGTCGAGGGGCTGCGGCTGCCCGTCCTGGTCGTACCAAATGGGGAACGGCTCGCCCCAATAGCGCTGGCGGCTGAAGATGGCATCGCGCAGGCGGTAGTTCACCTTCACGCGGCCAATGCCCGCCTGCTCGATATACTCCTTGGTGCGGGCGATGGCCTCCTTGACCTGCAGGCCGTTGAGCTGCAGGCGGTCGTTGCTGGAGTTGGTCATGATGCCGTCCTTGGCGTCGAAGCTCTCCTGGCTCACGTCGGCTCCCTCGATAAGGGGGATGATGGGCAGGTCGAAATGGCGTGCAAAGGCGTAGTCTCGGCTGTCGTGCGCCGGCACAGCCATGATGGCCCCGGTGCCGTAGCCGGCCAGCACATAGTCGCTGACGTAGATGGGAATCTCGCTGCCGGTGACGGGGTTCACGGCATAGCTGCCGGTGAACACACCGCTCACGCGCTTCTCAATCATGCGCTCGCGCTCGGTTTTGTGCTTCACCTCGTCGAGATAGGCATCCACGGCCTGGCGCTGAGCGTCGGTGACCACCTGGCTCACATACTCGCTCTCGGGAGCGAGCACCATGAACGTGACGCCAAAGATGGTGTCGGCCCGGGTGGTGAAGATGAGTAGCTGCAAGTCGCTGCCCGCCATGGGGAAGAGCATCTCGGCACCCTCGCTGCGGCCTATCCAGTTGCGCTGTGTCTCCTTGATTGACTCGCTCCAGTCCACGGTGTCGAGGTCGGCAAGCAACCGCTGCGCATAAGCGCTCACGCGCAGACACCACTGGCTCATCATCTTCTGCTCCACGGGGTAGCCGCCGCGCACACTCACTCCCTCGCTCACCTCGTCGTTGGCCAGCACGGTGCCCAGCTTGGGGCACCAGTTGACCATGGTGTTGGCGCGGAAGGCGATGCGGTAGTTCATCAGTGTGTCCTGCTGTTCCACCTTGCTCATGGCCTGCCATTGTGCGGCAGAGAAATCCATCTCGACACTGCCGGCGGCGTTACAGCCCCGGGTGCCTTGCGCCTCGAAGTGCGCCACCAGTTCATCGATGGGCCGCGCCTGCTGGCGGGCGGTGTCGTAGTAGCTGCTGAACATCTTCAGGAACGCCCACTGGGTCCACTTGTAGTAAGCCGGGTCGCAGGTGCGCACCTCGCGGTCCCAGTCGTAGCAGAAGCCAATCTTGTCGAGCTGCTCACGATAGCGGGCAATGTTCTGCACGGTGGTCACCTCGGGGTGCTGGCCGGTTTGGATGGCGTATTGCTCGGCGGGTAAGCCGTAGGCGTCGTAGCCCATCGGGTGGAGGACATTGAACCCGCGCTGCCGCTTGTAGCGGGCGTAGATGTCGCTGGCAATGTAGCCCAGCGGGTGCCCCACGTGCAACCCGGCGCCGCTGGGATAGGGAAACATATCGAGGACGTAAAACTTGGGCCGGGTGGAGTCCACTTCGGTCTTGTAGGTCTTGTGTTCGCGCCAGTACTGCTGCCACTTGCGCTCGATTTCTTGATGGCGATATTCCATATTGATGATTCTAATTGATTTCAAACTGCAAAGGTACGAATTTATGCGCAAAGCGCAATGCCTAAAGTGTGTAATCCTGCAATGATAGCCCCAAAGGTGGGTCACTTGTCGGCGTTTGGTTGCTCAGCTTGCAGCATTTTCAGGGTTCGAGAGCAACGTTGTCCCTGGTAGAAAGCGTCGAGCACCTGCTGGAAGATGTCGCCAGGTGCCACAGCATCGAACAGCGTCATGCACGAGCGCACCTTGGCGGCATCGGTATCGCCCAGGATGTCGCGCGGGTCGGTTCCGGCGTGGGCAAGCAGAGCCTGGGTGATTTGCCGCAGGCGCGGCCCCAGCAGGGGGTGACGCAGATAAGCCTCAGCCTCGGCACGACCGACGATTCCGTAACGGTGCGACATCGAGCTGTGGCCAAGTCCGCGCAGCTGGGGGAAAATGTACCAAATCCAATGACTTTTTTTGCGGCCTTCACGTATTTCGGCCATTGCTTGCAGGAAACCAGAATAAAGGCTGTTTTGAGCTTCAACAAAACGAGTCATGATGAGTGATGAGTAATGAGTGAGCTACGAGCTACAAGCTACAAGTGATGAGTGAGCTACGAGCTACAAGTGATGAGTTAGGGGTTAAGAGTTAGGGGTTAAGAGTGATGAGTTAAGTGGTGAGGCACAAGTGGTTGCTTATGGGAAGTGATTAAGGTGGTGCTGTGTGCAGTTGCGTTATGGGCTATTCCTGCCCTGGGAAGGGCGCGGCGGGGGAATTATTTCGCGCCTGGATGTTTATCCCGCAAGCCCCATCTTCCCACACCGGGCGTGCGCATCGGTTGTGCGGCCAGCGCGGCGGTTGCCCCCCTCACCCCTTGCGGCGGTAATTGTCGAGGGCTTTTTTCAGTTCTTCGGAAATCTGGAGCTTGAGCTCGGGTGGCTGCAGCACCTCGATGTCGCTGCCGTGCGAGAGCAGCTCCTCGCGCAAGTCGTAGGTGATGCGCATTTGGTAGTGAAACACCGAGTAGGTGTCGTGCACCTCTTCGTGCTGCGAGGGGTGCAACGGCAGGGCTCGGAAATACTTCGCCTGCGTGGGCTCCACACGCAGCACGATGTGCTTGGGCTCGTTCTGGTTGGTGGTGATGCCAAAGCAGTCGGCAAAGAACGCTGCCGGGCTGAAATCGTCGGGCATCACAAACGTGTCGCCGGCCAGCAGCGTGAGGTCGCTCATGCGGTCGAGCGCGTAGGTCTTGATTTTGCCGTCCTTTACGTTGAAACCAATCACATACCACAACTGCTTGAAAATCTTGACAAAGTAAGGCTCGAGCACGATGTCCTTGGTGCGCATTGTGCGGGTGTGGGCCTTGTAGTCGAAACAGATGCGTATGTTCTGCTTGAGCGCATCAATAATCATGGGCAGGTGCTCTCGCGCGCTGGGCACGTTCTCCAGCACGATTCGGTTGGCAATGTCGCCGGCGCTGCGCAGTGCGGCACTGAGCGCCATCGAATCGAGGAGCCAGTCGTGGATGGTGCGCTGGCCGTCGCCGGGCTCCTCGACGTAGTACTCATAGGTGGAGCGGTTGCAGGTTATCGACACGTCGAGCAGCTCCTCGGCGGCGTTGCGCCAGGTGTGGAAGGTGCGCCGCGCCAGCGGCTCGCCGCCGCTGAGCGGCGACAGCTGCCACTGCCGGCTGAGTTCCTCGAGCGTGATGTGGCCATAGCGACGAATGGTGTCGACCAGCCACAAATAGCAATTCAAAGTGTTCCTCATTTCTTTCTGTCAGCTTTCTTGACAAGCAACCACAAGCCAATCATCGTCAGGGCGGCGTTGAGCAGGAGCAGCTCAAAGCCCAGCGTGTAGCCGAAGCTGGTTTCGAGCCAGCGCTGGGTGAAGAAGCTAATCACCGGGGCCGCCACACACACCACGGGCACCAGGCGGTCGCGCACCGTGGCGCGACACATCATGCCAAAGGCAAACAAGCCCAAGATGGGGCCGTAGGTGTAGCTGGCCAGCGTATAGACCGCACTGATGGCATCGCTGCTGCTGATGGCGTAGAATACCAGTATCACGAGCCCCATGCCGGCGGCCATGGCCACGTGCACCAGCTTGCGCTTGCGCGAGAGGGCGGCCTCGTCACCGCCGGCAGCACCCAGGATGTCGACGGTGAACGAGGTGGTGAGCGACGTGAGCGCCGAGCCGGCGGCACTGTAGGCCGCCGCAATCAGTCCCAAGATGAACAGCACACCCACCACCATGGGCATACCGCTTGAGAACGCCACCGCGCCAAACAGCTCGTCGGACTTCTCGGGCATGGCCATGCCACTGGCTTTGACGTGCATGGCCAGCAGCGTGCCCAGAATCAGGAACAGGGCAATCACGAAAAACTGCGTGATGCCGCTCACTATCAGGCCTTTCTTCGATTCATCGGCATTCTTGCTTGCCAGCGTGCGTTGCATCAAGTCCTGGTCAAGCCCCGTGGTGGCTATCACCATAAAGATACCGGCAACAAATTGTTTCCAAAAATAGGTTCCCTCCTTGGGGTTGTCGAGGAAGAACATCTGCGAGCTGTCGTCGTCGGCGATGGCACGGCACAAGCCCGCCAGGTCGTAACCCAGCCCACGCGCAATGAAAAAGATGCACAGCACCACCGAGGCCACCAGGCAGAACGACTTGAGGGTGTCGGTCCAAATCACAGTCTTCACACCGCCCTGCAGCGTGTAGAGGAAGATGAGCGCGATGGTTGCCACCACGTTCACCACAAAGGGGATGCCCAGCGGGGCGAACACCAGCAGTTGGAGCGTGACGCACACCACATAGAACCGCACGGCAGCTCCGAGCATCTTGCTGATGAAAAAGAACCATGCCCCCGTCTTGTGCGTGTCGGCTCCGAACCGCTGCTCCAAATAGCCGTAAATCGACACCAGCTTGCGCTTGTAGAACAAGGGAATGAGCACGTAGGCAATGGCGAAATAACCAATCACGAAGCCCAGCGCCATCTGCAAGTAGCTGTAGCTCTTGGCCACCACCATGCCAGGAACCGACACAAAGGTCACGCCCGAGATGGGCGCGCCAATCATGGCGATGGCCACGATGAACCACGGTGCCTCGCGGCCGCCCGTGAGCGCGTCGCTCGCCGCACCGCGCCGCGAGGCCGCCCACGAAATGAGAAATAGCAAGAGGAAATAGCCAACAATGGTGGCAAGCACAATCCAGGGGGTTGACATAGAAATGGAGTTAAATAGATGTTTTCGTTAATGATTCGTTATTATTGAGCGCCCTGAGCCGACAGCACCACCTGGCCCATGACGCGGTGGCCGCGCACGCAATGGGTACGCCGGCAAAATGACGCATCACGGCATGAATGCACGCGGCAATCCAATTAACCGCCAAGGGGTCACACTTGCCGCAACGCGGAAGGAAATCTTTACCCATCTTTGTGAGTGACTTTTTTGCAAATTTACCCACAAAGCACAAACCAGCCAAGAAAACAACGTTTTTTAACGTTTTGCCGGGATGCGTCGCGCCCTCTTGCCTTTCACCTTCAAGGTGCCGTTGTCACGCGAGCCGGAAGCCTCCCATTCGGGTTACGAGCAAGCAATCATGCCGAAAACTATTCACCAAGAACTGATTTTTTTGCGGTGCTTTGTTGGAATATTCGGATAAAATGTGTAACTTTGCCAAAATTGTATAATTATCCCTTAAAACAACGAGAAAGGGAAAAACTTCAAAGTTACACAAACAGCTTATTTTCATTTAATTACATTACAAATTGCGCCGTTTGCAATCGGAGAAGCCAAACTAAAAATATTAATCAATTAAAAAAACAATAACGATGAAAAAGATTCTACTATTCCTGATGAGTGCGCTGATGGCGATAGCCGCCAGCGCCGAGTTCAATGTCGGTCAGCTCACCTACAATGTGCTGGCGAGCGGCGAGGTGGAGTGCACCGGCTTCACCAGCGCCGCGCTGGCGCAGAACCCCACCGCGGCTTACATCCCAGGCCGGGTGTCCTATTCGGGCACAGTGTACAAGGTCTACAACATCGCCGCCAATGCGTTCAACAACTGCACCACGCTCAAATCTGTGTATGTGGACTGGGGCATCGTCGTGATTGGCCATGACGCCTTCTACGGCTGCTCGGCGCTCTACAGCGTGCGGCTGCCGAGCACTATCACCACCCTCGACACCTATGCCTTTGGCAACTGCACCTCGATGAGCGTGTTCGGCATCGCCGCCACCACGCCGCCCTATGTGGCCGGTTCGGCGTTCACGGGCATGAAAAAGTGCGAAGTCCACGTGGCCACCGAGGCCGCCCGTACGACCTACAACAACTCTACGATCTGGAGGAACATCGATACCGATGGCAGTGTGGCACGGACACCCAATCTGGCCCACGATTTTAGCGTCTCAAACCGCTACTACCTCATCCACACCGACCGCACCGTGTCGAGCTACAGTGCCGGGGCCACCCTGATTGGCGTGGCCGACAATGTGACCTACGTCCCCATCACCAGCGTGACCGACAACCTGCAAGTGACCTATGGCGGCTGCTCAAGCGGCTACACCGCCCAAGTGACGCGCATCGCCCCTTACGCTTGCCAGGGTAACACCAAACTCACCAGCGTGGGACGAAGCGACCTGGGGACCTCCACGGGTTTTGAGAGTGTGGGCGCCAATGCTTTCCAAAACTGCACGGCGCTCACCTTTGTGGGCATTCCCCGTGGCACTATCGACGCTGAGGCGTTCAAGGGTTGCACTTCACTCAGCACGGTGCAGCTCTATTCGAATTATGACATGGACAATGGTGTGTACTCGCTCGGGACAAACGCCTTCTACGGCTGCACCAGCCTGCACGAGCTGTTGCTCTACAACACCAACAATTCCATCACCATATCGAATAACGCTTTTGGCAATAACGCCTCCGACTTCAATTGCTACGTGCCCATCAAGGGCTACTATACCTCCCGGAAAACCGTTTATGACTGGAACACATCGGCCGCGATGAAAGTCCACCCGTGCATCGTTCCCAAGACCGAGTGGACCGTCATCTCGTGCTACCGACCCATGCTGCTGCCCAGCGACGCGAAGTTCTTCTATGTGTCCGGCTTCACCACCAGCGATGAGTCTATCATCGCCAACAAGCAGCAGATCATAGGCAGCGTGGCATCGTCAGAAGGTCTGCTGATGCAGGCCACACCGGGCAGCATCTACCGCCTCACCACATCGACAACCGGAACATCGGTGACGACCAACTATCTCGAGGCCGTTGCGTTTGAGTCAACAACAGTGAACACCAGCTCGTATGTCAGCGATGGAACGACCTACACCAGCTACTTGTTCAACCCCACTACCAAGGGCTTTGACAGAGTTCTGAGCCGCACCACACTTTACAGCGGCGAAGCGTATCTGACACATACCGGCCTCATCGAGAATCCGTTTATCTATCTGCAAGGTGTGAATGAGCCTTTGGGCCTGACCATTGCCGGGCAAGAGGTCACCACCGGCAACTGCGATGACCTGACGGTGTTGAGCGGTGTGAGCGGCACCCAGGTGAAGTTCGACCTGTCGACGCGGACGCTCACGCTCAACAACGCCACCATCGATGGCACAATCTACACCGAAAAGGTGATTACAATTAATGTCATTGGCACCAACACCACCCAGTCTATCCAGCTCGATGGCAGTTATTCGCACATTTCCACCATCACCGGTGGAGGCACGCTGAATATGCTCAAGCCCTTGTACTCACTGCAACAACTCATCATCAAAGGCGACACCAAAGTGTCCATCACCGGAGCCACTGATAGCCAAGGACAATATGACTATGCCATCGATCACCCGTCGATGGACAACCGGCATCACGCCTACCTCACCCTTGAGGGGGCAGGAACCGAGCTGCGCCTCACCAGTGCCAAGCATCTGCTGCGCTCCACCCTTGCACTGAACGACGGCTTGTATATCGCCAAGCCCACCGCCACGTCGCTCAAGACCTTTGGCTGGAGCGTCTATGGCGGTGTGCTCGTTGACGCATACGGCAATGAACTGAACAATACCGAGGTGCTCATCACCGCAGCGTCACCGCGCGGTTTCAAGTATAACGATGTGTGGTACGAGGAGGCCGGCACCAACGTGGTGAAAGTCATCGAGCCGCAGCGTGGCGAGAACTACACCGGCGATGTGGTCATTCCCGACCATTTCACCCGTGGCAGCCATGTGTGGGTGCCTACCATAATCGAAACCAACGCATTCAAGGGCACGTCGGTCACCAGTGTCGAGGTGCCGTCGGTCGTCACCAGCATCGATGCCCAGGCGTTCTATGGCGCGAAGAACCTGAAGACCCTGGTACTGCTCTCGGAAAAAGCACCCAACAAATACACCCTGCTGGGCGACAACTTCGTGGGCGACAACGCCTCGGGATTCACCTGCTATGTGTACAATCCGAACTTAGTCACCTGGATGCAGAATTATTCCTCGACCAACTTCCTGCCGTGGGTGACGACCGACAGCGAGAACGGGTACCTCACCTTCTCGTGCGCGCGCCCCATCACCCTGCCCGACGGGCTCACGGCTTACCGTGTGAGCGGGTTCAACAGCAGCCTGCGCATGGCCACCACCACCCAGCTCACCAATTCGCGCATCCCGAGCAAGAATGGTGTGATACTCAAGGGCGAGCCCGGCACGCGCTACCTGCTTCCCGCGGCAACCTCGGCACCGGCTGTGGGCAGCAATATGCTCCTGCCGTTACTGACGGTAAACGACATCCCCTACGCACCGTTTGCCACGTCGCCCGACGACACCAAAGCCTACTTCCTGGGCAACAGCTGCGAGGAGTGGCGTCAGTTCCAGAACAATATCGACCTCTTCATGGCATTGAACACCGGCATCGCCTATCTGGCGGTGGACAAGAGCCTGCTCGGTGACGACTACACCTCGCCCGTGCAGCTCGACCTGTGGAGCACGTCCGTGGGGGTGCGCGGCGATGTGAACGACAGCGGAAATGTGGATGTCGAAGACATGAACATCATCATCAACATCATGCTCGGCAAGGATAGCGCCGACAACTACGGCAACCGTGCCGACCTCGACGGCAGCGGTGGCGTGGACGTGAGCGACATGAACGTGGTCATCAACATCATGCTCGGTAAGGAATGATGGATGGGCGAGGCCACATATAGCGACACTTGTCCGCAAAACCAGTTTAGCCGCACCCCAGGGTGCGGCTAAACTGTACAATGCCAGGTGCAGAGCGCACCACCGGCCACCCCTTTAGTGACCCTTGCCTTGGTATGTTGCCAGACGGTGCTGTGTGGCACGTTGACACACGTTTCCACGGTGCCGTGGCGGGGATTATTCCTCGTAGAGCAGGTAGGGCTGGCGCTGCTGCTTGAACCGTGCCACATCGTCGGCCCAGGTGGCTTTGATTTCGGCTGCGGTGCGGCCGTCGATAATCATCTGCTTGACATCGCGCCGGCCCATGAGCAGGTCGAAGAAACGGGTGAAGAAACGCTCGCC
Organism: Muribaculaceae bacterium; assembly: GCA_017443765.1. Taxonomy (GTDB): domain Bacteria; phylum Bacteroidota; class Bacteroidia; order Bacteroidales; family Muribaculaceae; genus Sodaliphilus. The sequence goes on from JAFSYB010000105.1 coordinate 16,240, forward strand.
GATGTCCAGGTCGTGGTAGGCGTCAATCACATATTCCAGGTTGATTCCCTGGGCAATGGCGGCCTCGGGGTCGAGGTCGCGCAGGTCGGTGCCGTGGCACTCCTGGTCGAGGCACGGCGGGGTCTTGGCACCGGGGCGGCTGCGCGGGGTGAAGGAGAAGCCATGCCCGCGCATGGCGGGGTGGCCATAGACCTGGAAAGGCCAGTCGGTGCCGCGTCCCAGACTCACCGGCGTGCCCTCGAAAAAACACGTCGATGGGTAGAGGTAGATGCTGAGCATATTCGGCAGGTTGGGCGACGGAGCCACAGGAAGCTGGTAGCGCGTGCGGCGCGTGTAGTGCTGGCAGGGCACCACGGTGAGCGGCACACGGCGCCCCTCGCCAAGCCAACCCTCGCCAAGAGCCATCTGCGCCAGCTCGCCCATCGTCATGCCATAAACCACGGGGATGGGCAGCCGCCCCACCCCACTCTTCAGACTCATGTCGAGGATGGGGCCGTCAACGGTCATGATGTTGGGGTTGGGCCGGTCGAGCACCACCACCTGCTTGCCATGCACTGCGGCGGCATCCATGAGGTTGATCATCGTCACATAGTAGGTGTAGAAGCGCAACCCCACGTCCTGCAAGTCGATAACAATCACGTCAAACATATCCATAGTCTCGCGCTTGGGCATGGGCGACTTGCCGTCGTAGAGCGAGGCGATGGGTATGCCCGTCTGCTCGTCCACGCTGCTGGCCACATGCTCGCCGGCATCGGCGTTGCCCCGGAAACCGTGCTCGGGCGAGAAAATCACCCTCACGTCCAGCCCCTGCTCCAGCATCACGTCGAGCACATGGCGGTTGCCCACCAGGCCGGTGTGGTTGCTGAGCAGGGCGAGCCGCTGGCCGCGCAGCAGCGGCACATACACGTCGGTGCGCGCGGCACCCACCACCACAGCGGTGTCGTCGGCGCAGGCACTTGTCCCGGCATTGCTCGCCGCGGTGTTGCCCGGCCGGCAGGCCAGCAGCGACAGCGCGACTGCCGACAGCACGAAAAGCACATTCATTCTTAATGAGGTCATAATCGTATAGCTAAAGGTGTCCGCAAAGGTACGACAATAATTCGGAACGACAAAAAATGCAGCCCTTCGCCACCATCAAATGTTATGGTCATTGTCCGTGAGTTTCGCTTCGTCGATGGCGGCGAGGTTGCGCTGTAGGCCGTTGAGCTTGACGCGCTTGACGGCACTGTGGGAAAAGAGGAGCGAGAACTCCCCGGGGGTCATTTGCCGGATGGCCTCGGCATCGAGCCTCAGGAATTGCTCCGTGGGGTGGAAGTCGGCCAGGTCGGTGGGTGCGGCGAGGCTGTTGTGCGGGCAGCAGTGCTGGCAGGCGTCGCAGCCATAGACCCGGTTGCCCATCGCCTGGCCGGCCCATGACGGCAAGGGTTCGCGCAGCTCGATGGTCAGGCACGACAGGCAGCGGCGGGCATCCACGGCACCGTCGCCGCTCAGCGCCCCGGCGGGGCAAGCGGCCACACAAGCGCCACAGCCCTCGCAGGTGAGCAAGCACGGCGTGTCGGGCGGCAGCTCCAGTGTGGTGAGCACAGCCCCGAGAAAGAAATACGAGCCGCGGCCAGGCAGAATCAGCTGGTTGTTGCGCCCGATGAAGCCCAGGCCGGCCTGCTGCGCCCAATATCGCTCGCGCAGCGGCGCGGTATCGACACAGCAGCGGCACTCGCAACCAGTGCTCTCGCGAATGAATGTCGCCAGTTGCCTCATGCGCTCGCGCAGCACCTCGTGGTAGTCGCGACCGTAGGCATACCAGGCAAACTGCGGTGCGCCGGCAGCTTGCAGGCGCGGCGGGCGGTAGTTCATGGCAAGCATCACGATGGTGTGCGCGCCGTCGAGCAGCCGTCGCGGGTCGTCGCGCACGTCGGCGTGCCGCGACGCCCACGCCATGCAGCCGTGCCGCCCGTCGTCGAGCCACTGACGGTAGCACCGCCGCGCCCGCTCGTCGACGGCCTGTGCCCGCGCATAGCCGCAAGCATCAAAGCCCAGGCTCGCGGCCTGCGTCTTGATGTCGGCGGCTATATTGGCTGTATGAGCATGGCTAATCTCCATCAATAACAATTCTATTTCAGCACATACCTGCTGCAGATATCGTGCCAACGCGGAATCTTTAAAGTGATGCCGTAATGTTTTTTGTAGGCATCCACAATGTTGTGTTTCCACATCGAGGCATTCTTATGGGTTTCAGGGTTCTGGTAGACACATTCTTCCATCGCACTCAAGAAGTCCTCAAGCGTTTTGAATGTATCAAATTTGTTGGGTTTGGCATAGAACTTGGCAGGTCGTATTTTGTGAACAACCCCCTCCTTGATTTGCAGGTTCAAAGCCCATTTAGCCATAGGTCTGGTGATTTCCCACACACTTTTCAGCCATACGTTTTTGATTGACACATAGCCGTCATCGCTCATCACATAGCCGAAAATCAAGTATTTCACATGGAGCATATAGGGTTTGGCCACAATCTCGTTATGGAAAGCCCTGAAGTCGGCAATATCGAATCCTGGTGTTGCTTGATAGTTAAAGGCTTTCACCTCAAGCATATCCTCCTGTTTGTTTCGAGGATTCAGATAAATGTCAGGTGGCATTTGAGTGTTCTCGTTTGCGCTGTACTCAATATCGTTCTTCTTCAGCCAACCTTCAAGCCACTCCTGCATGATGTTTCCAACCACATCACGTTGCTTTACAACGATGTCGACATCTCCAAGATAAAAACGAATTTGACCTTTAACAGTTAAAATATTATCCTCGTTAATAAGTTTGTCGTATAGTAAATCTGCTGTTATTGACTTCATAATGTAAAATTATTCACACAAAAAATATATATAGAGTAAGATTGTGAGAATCTAGAATATTGTGTTCAACAATCTTTTAGACACTTCCCTTATAACGGGAACAGCAACAGTATTACCCAAAAGGTCGTAAGCATCATTAATAGGTATATTCATTGTGAAAGACTCGGGATATCCAAAAAGCCGAAGTCCCTCTCTGATTGTAAGATGTCTTATACCTCCGTTATCTGGAACAAAAATTCTTTGCATATCCATTGCTACCAAAGTGGGGGCAATATCGTTTGGATCAAGTATTTTACTTACTTCAAAACTTAATTTCCCTGCAACAATATTATAACCCTTGGGCAAAGTCTTATCTTGCACCCTTTGTCTTACTGGATTTGTAATCACTTTTTTGGGGTGTTCGTAAGTCAAGTAGCCTTTTGTTGTGAGGTCTAATAGCATATCGTGAAGATTTTCATCGTCAAAAAACTCGCGAATAAAATCTTCAGTTAGGGGCATACCATCCATCCATTCTATGCCATATCTCTCAGCCCATTTCTTTTTTCTTCTCTCTTTAAGCATCATATTAAGCAACTGTTTTTGTTTATCAGAAACAGTGCCTCTCATTTCTAAATCCCAACTGTGAATATTATCATTTCCCCCACGCTTGTCCTTAATAGATTTTCCATAAAGGTCTTTCAATGCATATTTTGACAGGAGTAATTGAATAAACTCGCTTTTATCTACCGGACGATTCGATTCAAGGATTGATGAAAGCGTTGCGTGTGAGATTACAAAGTCTTCTAAATCTGGTGCTTTTTTTAGTGAACCGACTATATATATGCGTTTTCTATCTTGCGCCAAACCAAAATCCTTGGAATTCAATATTTTATATGAAACGTTATATCCAGCGGCATTCAAGTGGTTAATAATAATCTTGAATGTCTTTCCTCCATCGTGGTTAACGAGACCCTCTACATTTTCGAGTATAAATCCTTTCGGTCTTTTCTCAATTAGAATGCGTTCTACATCAAAAAATAATGTTCCTCGAGTGTCTTCAAACCCCAAACGCTTTCCAGCATAGGAAAATGCCTGACACGGAAATCCAGCACAAAGAATATCAAAGTCAGGTATTATCGAAGCAGGAATTTGCGTTATATCCCCAAAAACCACCTCATTAGGGTTGTTCTGGTGTAGTACTTTTATGGCATGTTTTTTAATTTCTGATGTAAACAGACATTTTGGCTTGTAGCCAAATTCTTCTATAGCCAGCTCCAATCCTTTCCTTACTCCACCGATTCCAGCAAACAAATCGATAAAAGTTATTGTTTTTGGATCCTTTCGTATATTCTGAAAAGGATTAATTGGATTCATATTGAAAAGTGACATCTGAAAGGCCACAACAGGGTCTTGTGCCATCAGTGTGTCAATTTCAATGTCGTTGTAAGGCTTTGATTCTGCCATAAACCTTGTAAGCGTTAGAGAAAGATGAGAATTTTACAAGTTGTCGGGTATGGCTGCGAAACTGTAACCTTGGCTTTGCAGCCACTCGATGGCACGAGGCAGGGCGTAGTGCAGGTTGCGCTCGGCCTTGATTGAGTCGTGGAAAACAATAATGGAGCCGTTGCGGGCCAGGCGCTTCACGTTGTCGAGCACACGCTCGCCGGTGAGCTTGTTGCTGTAGTCGCGTGTCACCAGGTCGTACATGATGATGGTGAAGCGCTCTCGCAGCACACGGCTCTGCCCCCAGCGCAGCAGGCCATGCGGCGGGCGGAACAGGTTGGACTGAATCAGCTCGTGGGCGTGGAACACGTTGAGCAGGTAGCGCCTCGTGGTCACGAAGCGCCCCTGCAAGTGGTTCATCGTGTGGTTTCCCACGCTGTGCCCGCGGCGCTTGAGCTCGGCAAACAGCTCGGGGTTGCGCTGCACGTTCTCGCCCACGCAGAAGAAAGTGGCCTTCACGCCGTAGTGGTCGAGCGTGTCGAGCACCCAGGGCGTGACTTCGGGCACGGGTCCGTCGTCAAAGGTGAGATAGACCGTGTGCTGCCGCTTGTGAATGCGCCACACCGTCTCGGGGAAGAGCATGCGGTAGAGCAGCGGCGGACGTTCTACGAGTGAGTGCATCTTAGTTCATCAATCGACGGAGTCCTCTTCACCGGGCAAAATCATGGGCTGCGACGCGGCCTGCTGCGGCGCGAATAAGTTCATAGAGCGTGACAAGTCCACGCCCATGCCTTCGACTTTCTTGACAAGTGCCTCGGTTCCATTGGGGTTCAATTCGTTATAATCCTGCAGGAGCAGCGGCAGATAGCGCTGGTCGATGTACATGTCGTAACGCGAGATGCGGTCGTATTGCGAGGGCGAGAGCGACTGGTAGTAGCGCACATAGCCCGCATAGCGCATCACCTCGCTTTCGAGCAGCTTGGTGGCGATGGCCTTTGCCGTCTTGTCGCCGGCATACTTGTCGAGATAGGCGTAGGCCATGGCGAGGCGCTCACCCATTTGCACGCTGTAGGGCGAGATGGAGGCGGGCAGCTTTTGGCGTATCAAGTCGAGCACGCGGCGAGCCTTGGCAAAGCGGTCGTTGGCGTAAGCGTTGGCATCCTGCCCCATGAAGGTGGTGTTGCCATTCTTGATTGCCTTCTGTGCCGCCAAGCCCTCGTAGATGAGATCGCCGGCCAGGGTGACCATTGCGGTGCGCGTGGTGGTGACCATGCGGCGCACCGTCTCGTCGAGATAGAGCTTGCCCGGCTTGGCCACGTCGAGGCCGCCCCAGCGGAACTTGGTGGTCACGATGTCGTACATCTTGTCGGTGGCACTTTGGATGTCGTGCTCCACCCCCAATCCCTTGAGTGGGGTCACCTGATAGGCCATGCCCGTGTTGCGCAGGTAGGGCGTGAGTCCCAGGTAGTAGCTCTCGGGCACGGTCATGGCGAAATAGCACGGGCGCTTCCAACCGTCGAGGATGCTGGAATTGATGATGTCGAGACTCATGAGCTGGCTCGAGGTCAGGCCCGAGCCCTGCGTGGTCAGGTCGAGGTTGATGCTCTCCTCGACCATGTCGCGCCGATTGGCAGGCACCACACCGGCAGCCACGGCCTGGTCGGCATCGATGGGAATGAACACGCGCGGATACTTGATGGCCGACACGCCATAGTGGTTCTGCTTGTAGCCGGGGCCATACACCTGCTCGAGACTTTTGCTTGCAGGAATCATCATCGTGGTGTCGGCTTCCTCATTAATGATATAGTTGTACTGTCGGTTGTCGTAGGCATAGGTGAGCGGAGTGGCCTGCATGGGCAGCGGCTTGCTCTCGTAGGCGGCACGCTGCATCTGCGCGATATACCAGTCGGTGCTCAGGTAGCTCAGGTTCACCACGCGCACATCGGTGCGGTATCCCTCCACCTCCTGGCAGTACCACAGCGGGAAAGTGTCGTTGTCGCCATTGGTGAAGATGATGCCGTTGGGGTCCACGCTCGAGAGGTAGTTCATGCCGAAGTCGCGTGCGGCATATCGCCCGCTGCGGTCGTGGTCGTCCCAGGTCTGGCTCACCATCTGCAGGGGCACAAGCAGGCCGATGAGTGCCGCCACCCCGGCCACGGCCAGCCCCTTGGGGGTGTGGCCAAGTTCCTCGCGCTCGCCGCTCTTGCGGTCGCGCTTGGCCATCAAGGCCAGCACACCGCGCCACAAGCCCGCCACACCCAGGCCAATCCAGATGGCGTAGGCATAGAACGAGCCGGCGTAGGCGTAGTCACGCTCGCGAGGCTGACTGGGCGTCTGGTTCAGGTAGAGCACGATGGCGATGCCCGTCATGAAGAACAAGAAGAACACCACCCAGAACTGCTCGATGCCGCGCTTGCCGCGATAGGCCTGCCACAGCAGGCCTATGATGCCCAGCAGCAGCGGCAGCAGGTAGAACACGTTATGCCCCTTGTTGCCCTTGCCCAGGTCGTCGGGCAGCAGGCTCTGGTCGCCCAGGCGAAGATTGTCGATAAACGGAATGCCCGAAATCCAGTTGCCCTGCGTAATCTCGCCCATGCCTTGAATGTCGTTCTGCCGGCCGGCAAAGTTCCACATGAAATAGCGCCAGTACATATAGTTGAGCTGGTAGCCGATAAACCAGCGCAGGTTGTCGTACTGCGTGGGCTTGAATGCCAGCTCCGTTTTTGCTGGGCCATCTTCGTTTTCGACCACCACGGTCTCGACCTGCGTGCCGAACTCACCCAGCCACTCATGATACTGCTGGGCATGCGCCTCGCTGTAGATGCGCGGGAAAAACATATTTTGTTCGGAGCGGTACTCATAGTTCACCTTGTAACCCATTTCCACATAGCGGTCAGGTGCATCGGGTGTTGTCTTCACCTCCTGGGCATACTGCATCGGCCCATTGTTGGTCACGGGCTTCATCGTGCCGTTGCCGGCTGGCTCATAGAGCACCTCGCTGAATAGCGTGCGGCCATAGAGCAGCGGTGTCTCGCCATACTGCTCGCGGCTCAAGTACTTGGCCAAGGCAAAGGTGTTGTTGGGCGAGTTCTCGTCGAGCGGTGTGTTGGCGTTGCTGCGAATGAGAATGAGCGCATAACTCGAGAAGCCGATGAAGATGACCAGTATCGAAAGCGAGATATTGCTCAAGATGCGCACCGGCAAATCGTTGCCGCTGAAGAAAAGGTACAAGACCAGCGTGGCCAGCAGCACCATGCCGACGAGGCCACCCTTCCAACCCTCGCCAATAAACAACATTCCGCTGAGCAGCACAGCCAGCAGGAACGATATTTTCATGCGCAACTCGCTTTTGCGGGTGTACAGCTCAAAAATGTTCCACGCCAGCACAAGCACCAGCACGATGGCATAGAGCAGGGCACCCATATTGAACGACATTCCCAGCGTGTTCACGGCAAACAGGTCGAACCGCTGAGCCATCTTCACAAAGCCCGGCTCCAGGCCGTAGAGCACCAGCACGATGATGCCAAACGAAATGGCCAGCGTGATGAGCGAGCCCTTGGCGTTGGTGTTTTTGAATTTGCGGTAGTAGAAAACCAGTGCGATGGCGGGAATGCACAGCAGGTTGAGCAGGTGCACGCCCAGCGACACGCCCACGATGTAGGCAATCAGAATCAGCCATCGGTCGCTGCCAGGCTCATCGGCGTGGTCTTCCCACTTGAGAATGAGCCAGAACACCAGGGCGGTACAGAACGACGAGAATGCGTACACCTCGGCCTCGACTGCCGAGAACCAGAACGTGTCGCTCCACGTGTAGGCCAGTGCGCCGCACACGCCGCTGCCCATCACCACAAGGTACTGCGCCAGCGACATGTTGTCCTCCTCGCCATTGGGAACAAGCAGCTTTTTCAGCAGGTGCGTGATGGTCCAAAACAGCAGCAGGATGGTGGCTGCACTCAGCAGTGCCGACATCGCGTTGACACACTTCGACACCAGCGACACATCGCCGCCGGCAAACAACGTGGCAAACCGCGCCACGAGAATGAAGATGGGGTTGCCGGGCGGATGGCCAATCTCACTCTTGAACCCCTGTGCGATAAACTCCGGACAGTCCCAGAAGCTGGCCGTGGGCTCGATGGTGAGCAGGTAGGTCACTGACGCCACCACAAATATGAGCCAACCCAGCGTGTTGTTGATGAGCTTGTATTTCTTCATTGTTGCAACTTGAAGATGATATTGGTGTTTAGTATTTTCCGAAACAATCTGCAAAATTACGGCAAATCTCCGATACAAGCCCCCACAGGCTTCCCAAAAAATGCTAAATATTTTGCACTTCGCGTCGCTTGATGTAATTTTGCACTGAAAAAAATAAAGAGCATCATGATTGAAGCGCGAGGAATCATCAAGCGGTACGGCACCCTGGAGGTGCTTCGCGGCGTGGACGTGACCATCGGCCAGGGCGAGGTGGTGTCGATTGTGGGACCCAGCGGCGCCGGCAAAACCACGCTGTTGCAAATTCTGGGCACGCTCGACCGTGCCGACGGCGGCACAGTGACCTGCGACGGCACCGACGTGAGCCGCCTGCGCGACACCGAGCTGGCACGATTCCGCAACCAAAACATCGGCTTCGTGTTTCAGTTCCACCAGTTGCTGCCCGAGTTCACCGCTGTGGAGAACGTGGCCATTCCGGCACTGATTGGCGGCATGGGGCGCGACAAGGCTTTTCGCCGCGCACAGGAGCTGCTCGACTACATGGGCCTCTCGGCCCGACTGCAACACAAGCCCTCGCAGCTCAGCGGCGGCGAGCGGCAGCGTGTGGCGGTGGCACGCGCTCTGGTCAACGAACCCAAAGTGGTGCTTGCCGACGAACCCAGCGGCAGCCTCGACACGGGTGGCAAGCAGGAGCTGCACCGCCTGTTCTTCCGCCTGCGCGACGAGATGCACCACACTTTTGTCATCGTCACCCACGACGAGAGCCTGGCCAGCCAGGCCGACCGCACACTGCACATGAAAGACGGAATCATCAGCAATGAATAATCTCCTTGCCCACCCCCCCCTCCCCTGCCCCACCCTGTGGCGGCGCATAGCCTGGTGCGCAACCCTCTTGGCCATGACGGCCCTGCCATCGTGCGGGCACGATGACATAGACCCAGCCTACACCGACTGCCGTTATGACATTGTGACATACCTGGGTGTCACACCGGCTGGCCAAGAAGCATATAAGCTTGTCGGGCGCGACAGCGAGCCATCGCTCACCCTGCTGGCCGATGGGCATAACGCCCCCGACGACAGCCCGATAGGCCGCCGGCTGCTGCTGCGCTACACACCGGCGGCACCACTCACGGGCGACACCTGCCGCATCACAGCGCACGCCGCCACTGCCATCATCAGCGACTCGCTGCGCTACACCATCAAGCCACTGGCACAATACTTGCAGGACAACTCACCGGTGAAGCTGGGCAGCGTGTGGCGCACAGGCGACTACCTGAACCTGCACTGCCAGCTGGAGTACACCGGCCGCAGCCGGCACTTCTACCTGCTGGTGGACAGCACCACCTGGCACGCCGACACCGTGCACTGCCACCTGGTGCACAACGTGTTTGGCGACATCACACGCCACTGGCGCGAGTGCTACGCCTCGTTCTATGTGGGAGTGGTGTGGAACCAGCCCACCTGCCGCGTGATGCGCGTGCACATCAACGATGTGGCAAGGCCAACGGTCGCCTACCGGGATTTCATGAAATAATAGCAACGAGAACCCAGATGCCGACTGTTACGCAACGCTGTTGCGGCCATCGGGAAGTAACCACGCCTCACAGCCCTCTTTTTACAGAAACTTGGAAATAACCCAATAAAAAACTTATTATGAACGACAACAAAAACCAACAACAAAAGAATCAGATTCAAATCGAGGTTCCTGCCGACGAGATGCAGGGCCGCTACTCCAACCTGGCCGTCATCACCCACGGGCCTAACGACTTCTTCATCGACATGATTCTCATGGCTCCCAACACGCCCAAGGCACGTGTGCAGAGCCGCGTGATCATGACCCCGGAGAACGCCAAGCAGCTGCTCATCGCGCTCAACGAGAACGTGCGCAAGTACGAGGAAACCTACGGCACCATCAACCCGCGCAAGCCCGCCAACGGCCAGCAACCCATCATGGACTTCCCCCTGCCCAAAGGGCAAGCGTGAATGACCGAAAAAATGAGCAATTTATTTGTATACAACACGCTCACGCGGCGCAAGGAGAAATTCACCCCGCTCAACGAGGGGCGCGTGGGCTTGTACGTGTGCGGTCCCACGGTGTACGGCGACCCACACCTGGGACACGCCCGGCCCGCCATCACCTTCGACATCCTGTTCCGCTATCTGCAGCACCTGGGCTACAAGGTGCGCTATGTGCGCAACATCACCGATGTGGGGCACCTGGAACATGATGCCGATGAGGGCGAGGACAAAATCGCCAAGAAAGCCCGCCTCGAGCAGCTGGAACCCATGGAAGTGGCCGAGCACTACACCCGCCGCTACCACGCCGCCATGCAGGCGCTGAATGTGCTGCCGCCCAGCATCGAGCCGCACGCCACCGGACACATCATCGAGCAAATCGAGTTGGTGAAGGAAATCCTGGCCGCCGGCTATGCCTACGAGAGCAACGGCAGCGTGTATTTTGATGTCGAGAAGTTTGACCGCGACCACCACTACGGCCGGCTCAGCGGCCGCAACCTCGACGAGGTGCGCAACGCCAGCCGCGAACTCGATGGCGTGGGCGAGAAGCGCAACCAGGTCGACTTCGCCCTCTGGAAAAAGGCGCAGCCCGAGCACATCATGCGCTGGCCGTCGCCCTGGAGCGACGGTTTCCCCGGCTGGCACTGCGAGTGCACCGCCATGGGACGCAAATACCTGGGCAACCACTTCGACATCCACGGCGGCGGCATGGACCTGGTGTTCCCTCACCACGAGTGCGAGATTGCCCAGGCTGTGGCCTCGCAGGGCAACGACATGGTGCACTACTGGATGCACAACAACATGATTACCATCAATGGCCAAAAGATGGGCAAGTCGCTGGGCAACTTCATCACCCTGGAACAATTCTTCACTGGCGAGCACCCGGCCCTGGCGCAGCCCTACAGCCCGATGACCATCCGCTTCTTCATCCTCCAGGCCCACTACCGCGGCACGGTGGACTTCAGCAACGAAGCCCTGCAGGCAGCCGAGAAAGCCTACGACCGCATGATGGACGGCTGGCGCCGCCTGCAAAGCCTCAAGGCCGCCGGGCAGTCGTCGGTCGCGCTCGACGACTACGCCGCCCGCTGTGCCGAGGCCATGGACGACGACCTGAACACCCCCATGGTGATTGCCACGCTCTTCGATGCCTGCCGCGTCATCAACCAGGCCAACGACGGTGCCATCGCGCTGTCGCAGGCCGACATCGACACGCTGCGCACACTGATGCAGACCTACGCTTTCGATGTGCTGGGGTTGCGCGACAACGCCAGTGGCGACAGCGCCGGCGGCATCGACCTCACGCCTTACCAGAAAGCTGTGGACCTGCTCCTGGAGGTGCGCCGCAACGCCAAGGCCGCCAAGGACTGGGCCACCAGCGACCTGATTCGCGACCGCCTGGCGGCAGCCGGCTTCGATGTCAAGGACACCAAGGACGGCACCGAGTGGCGCGTGCGCTGACCGCACAACGCACCGCGACAAGCACAAGAGTAGCGCAACCCGCAATGGGCTGCGCTACTTTTTTATCCCGTGAAACTATAGGTGAATCCTATAATCCAGTTTGAGAAATTTTCAGGTTCTCGGCTCTTATTTCACTACTTTCGTTGTGGTGACTGTGCCGTCGGCGTGGCGTGTGATCACGATGTTCACGCCGTTGAACGGCTTGTCGCTCACGCGGCCGGTCGGGTCAACGTAGCGCACACCCTCACCATCGGCTGCCTGCAGGTCGCCAATGGCAGTGTAAACAGCCTCGGTGAACGTTGCGCCGAGTGCGACAGGCTGGCCAGGCATCTCAAACGTGTAGGTGTTCTCGTCCTCGCCCGGGGTGACAGGCACACTGGCACGGCGCAGCCCGGTGGGCTCGCTGGCTTCGGAGGTTTCCACGGTGAACGTGGCCACCTTGTAGCCCTCCTCGGGGGTGAGCACAACCTTCACGAGGGTGCGCTCGGCCACAGCAGCTCCGCTCTCAATCGGCGCATCGTTGACATAGACAGCCATCTCACCATGCTCGGCAGTGGCAGCGAACGTGATAACGCTCTCCACAGCAGTTGCCTGGAGCACAACGTCCTTGGTCATGGTCTCGGTGATGTCGAGCGTCTCGGTGTAGGTCTCGAAGCCCTCGGCCTCGACGGTGAGCGTATAGCCCTCGCCGGCCTGGATAATCTCGACACTGTAGGCACCCTGGGCATCGGTGGTGGCCTGGTAGAGCTTGCCCTCCTGGGTGAAGCTCAGCTGGGCTCCCTCCACGGGGTTCTCACCGTCGGTGACGGTACCGCTCACAATGGCGGGCTCGCTCTCGACGTAGAGCACGATGGTGGGCAGGAAGGTCTTCAGGCTGGTCATGGCATCGGTGAGCGAGTTGATTTTGTCCTCTCCCACCGGCGTCTGCTGCAAGTCGTGGCTCCAGACCTCGGACTGGTAGCGGTTGGCAACATCGGTGCCGTAGAACGGAATGCGCGGGTTCTTGTAGTTGTAGTTGTCATTGGTCAACACAATCTCCAGCGTATTGCCGTCATAAATGATGGGCTGGCTGAACGAGTAGGTCAGCTCGCCGTCGCGGGTGTTGTCGAAGGCCACATCGGGCTCGCCGCAATCGAACACCTGGGTGAGGCCGTCAAGGCTGATGGGCACCTCCTTGGCGTCGGTGAAGGTGGTCTTCTCGCTGTTCCCGGCCCAGATGCGGATGTCGGGCATGTCGTAGGTGAAGTCGTTGGCCTTGTAGAGGAAGCCAATCTTCACAATCTTGTCACCGGCTTTCACCTGACCGGCGATGTCGTCGGCGGTGTAGAGGTACTTGCCACCGCTGTGGTAGTAGTACAGGCTGGCGTGCGGCATATACTCGTTGGTGACGGTACCCTCGTTGATGACGATACCGGCCACGGCGCTCTCCTCGTCAATGGTCACGGCAAGGGTGGCTCCGGCCACACTGTAGTCGTCGGCGGTGGCCACAACCTGCAGGTTGTGGGTGCCAGCTTCGCGAGGCATATAGGTGAACGTGAGTGCGGTCTCGCCCTCGAGGTTGGCAACCTCTTGGGTCTCAACGACGGTCTCGCCGTCCATCAGGCTCACGCTGAAGCTGTCGGCCTCAGGTTTCATGTTGGTGAGCGTGGCGGTGTAGGTGGCTGCCTTGTTCACCATGCCCGTGACGGGGCCGGCGAAGTCGGTAATCATCGCGTCGTGCGCCAGCACGGCGGGCGTGCCGCCATAGATATCGTCGAACGCGGCGCCGTAGGCCTCGAGCTTGAAGTAATAGATTCCCTCGTCAGGCAGGGTGAGCGTGCAGTTGGTGTACTCGTTGCGGGTGGTGGTCACGCCATCGAGGGCAGTCCAGTCCACACGGTTGGTCGAGTAAGCCACGGCGACACTCGAGCCAATCGACACGCCGTAGGTGGTCAGGTGCAGGTCGAGGCCGGTCTCGGCGTTGAACTCCACGGCGGGCGTGATCATCTCATCGTCGCTGTAGTTGTAGGTCGAGATATAGGCCACTTTCTTGTTATAGGTGTCGTCGGCATTGCCAAAGGTGGACGAGCCGCGGTCGCTGAACTGGTAGCTTGCACCCACAATCCACGTGGCATCGAGTTCGTCCTCGAAGTCCTCGTAGAAGGTAGTCTCGGCCAGGCAGGCAGCGTGTGCGGCCACGGTGAAGTCGCCGGCGTTGGTGGCGATGGTGGCCACGGTACCGTCGAACACGCCCGGCGTGTCGAAGGTGGCAGTGACAGCCACTTGCTGGTCGCCCTCGATGGTGCCGCTCAGCGGCGCAACGGTCACGCCCTGGGCGGGAGTGATTTCATAGGTGAGCGGCGCAGTGCCCTTGTTGGCCAGCGCAAAGCTCATCGTGCGCGAGCCGCGGAACACACCCACGTCGGTCTTCTCGGGCAGGGCGGTGGTGCCATCGGCCTGATAAAGGGCGGCAACGGGCACCAGGGCGCGCAGGGTGATGTAGTCGGTCTGTGCGTAGCTGGCGTTCATGTCCTCGGTCACCACAAAGCGAACCTGCTGCGAGGGCTGAAGGTCGGCCGGGGCGTAGTCAAACTCCACGAGCTGCTCGGCGGTGACACCCTGTGCAAGGGCGTTGCCGGGGATGGTGGCAATCGCGCTGTCCAAGTCGGTGGCGTTATACACCAGCAGGTTGTAGTCGCCGGCGGCCACATCGGTGAGGCCATTGTTGGTCACCGTGGTATTGAAGGCGAAGTGCGCGACGCCCTCGGAACTGGCAGTGACCTCGGTGGGCACGTCGGCCAGGCCGTCGATGCGCACGCTGGGAGCCATAATCACAGCATCGGCTGCAAAAAAGTCCATCTCGGCATATCCCATGAGGATGGCCACGCGGCCGCTCTCGGCCATGTTGAACGTGCCATAGCTCCACTCGTCGGCGCTCATGGCGGGAATCCAGTTCACGCTCACCTCGCTGCCGGCCGAGCCAGTCGAGGCCAGGATGGTGCCCTCCTCGTCCACGTTGAACACGCGGAAGCGGTTGCTTGTGTACTGATAGCTGGTGTGCTTGGCGGTGATGAACACGTCGCCCTGAATCTCGGGCGAAATCAGGTAGTAGAGGTAGCTCACATAGTCCTCGCGGCTCGACACCTTGTCAAACGCGATGGCCTTGCCGCCACCGTCCACGTCCATCACATCAATGCCGTAGTCGCTCTCGACATAGTTGCCGGCGGTGACGTTGTTGAGCGTGGTGCCTTGCACCCTCACGGCTTTCCAGCCGGCGGGAATCTTGGCTTCGGCAGTGATGGCGTCGAAAGTCTCCTGATAGCCGGTGGGCACGGCCAGTCCGCTGCCGGTGAGGGTCACGGTCTGGGTGCCGGCCTGGCCGCCATCAATAGTGAGCGTGGCGGTGAACTCGCCGCCAGCGGTGGGAGCAAAGGTCACGGGCACCAGGACATTGTCGGCCGATGCCACCTCGGCGGGGGTGTAGGCAGTCGAGAACGGAGCCTCAAGGCCCGATGCTGCGGGCGTGATGGCCTGCGTGCCGCTGTTGGTCACTTTCACGTTGAGCGTCTTGCTGCCACCCACAACCACGGTGCCAAAGTCGAGGCTCTCGACATTCACACTCATGGCGTAGTCCTGCGGCTCGGCATAGGCGATTTTCACCTTGGGCAGGAACTGCGCGCTGGTGCTGCGGGAGTAAGCCGTGGCATAGTCCATCGACTCGCCGTAGAAATACAGGTGCTGGTAGTTGCCCTTCGTGTTCACATTCGTGCCGAAGGCCAGGTTGCCGCCGGAATAGGTCAGCGGTGTGTCGAACACAAACGTCAACTCTTGTCCACCGGCGGTCAAGGCGCCTTTCCACACCTCGGCAAGGTCGTCGACAGTGGCCGAGAGGGCGGCAGCATTCTCGGTCTCGCCGGCATAGAACGACAACTCGCCACCCGTGAGGGTGATGTTGGAATTGGTGTAGAACGTCACGCTGGTGATTTGCTTGCCCACCAACGCCGAGAGTTCCGACGACGGATAGACGAAACGAGTCTTCGTGTTCGCCGTGTCGTAATAATAGCCATAGATGGGCACCGTCTCGTTAGTAGTGGTGCCATCACACAGCATGAGCGACATGGCTGCGCTGCCGGTAAGTGCCACCGAGAACGTGCCTGCCGCGCCGCAGTCGATAGTCATCGTGCCGGTGTACTCGCCCACCTCGGTGGGGTTGAACGTCACGGGGATGGTCATCGTGGCACCGCTTGCCAGCTCGGCTGGGGTGTAGGTGGTGCTGAACGGGTCTGCCAGGCCGCTCACCGTGGGGGTGACGGCATTGGTGCCCTTGTTCTTCAGCGTCACGTTGAGCGTTTTGCTGGTGTTCACACCCAGCTCGCCAAAGGCCACACTCTCGTCCGACACCTGCACCAGGTAGTCGGGCTTCTCGCCAGCGGTGTAGTCAAACGTGGTCTTGGGCAGGAAAGTCTGCGCACTGCCGGCGCTGTTCACACTGCAATTCACGCCCTGGCTTTCGCCGTACCAGTAGGTGCGGGGATAGTTGTCGCCTTTCGTAGCAATGACAATCTGGATGGCCAGGTTGCCGTCGGTGTACTCAAAGGGCGTGTCGAGCGTGATTACATACTCGGCGGCTCCTGTGGCAGGCGTGCCTGTGTAGCAGTCGGTGAGCCCCGAGGCAATCTTTCCGCTTACCGTGGTCTGCTCCACCTCGCCCATTTGCACGGTGATGGAGCCGCCCTGGAACGCAACAGATGCGTTGGCATAGAACGTGAGTGAATTAATCGTGCCATTGGCCATGCTCTCCAGCATACTGGCTGGGAAAATCATGGTCGATGTGTTGTTCTGTGTGTCCCAGTAGTAGCCGTAGATGGGCACATACTGGTTAGTTGTGCCTGTGCCTTCACACACGGTGAGGGTCTCGCCTCTCGCCCATGCCGACGCGCACAGCACGCAGAGCAACAAGCACAGTCGTTGAATAACGCTTGGTCTCATAAGCATAAATGTTTAAGTTAATAAATAAAGAAAGTAAGTATATCGGCTGCAAATTTACGACAAGATTTCGGTTTGTGCAAGAAACAGTGGTAATATAGACGGTTCTATAAATCACAAAATAAGCGGCTCTATAACGGATAGTATGGATAGCTTCATGCCCTACCGCCTTTTGGTGGCGCGCATGGTGCCGAGACAGAACGACTAATGATGAAGACAACCTGAACAACTCCTTAAATTCGCCTAATTCGTGCAATTCGCATTGAGCATGAATTACCCACACAATAAGAGTCCAATAAGTAATGTGTAGTTGGAATAAATCAAGCTGCACTCAGCAATTGAAGTGTCTTTCACGCACAAAAACAGCGAGGCCGAAATGTTAATTTTTTGTCAGATGCGACAAAAAATTTGGCCATGTCTGAAAAAAGCCGTACCTTTGCAGCCGCTACAAGCCCAGATGGCGGAATCGGTAGACGCGTTGGTCTCAAACACCAATGGGGTAACACCCGTGCCGGTTCGACCCCGGCTCTGGGTACAAATATAGGCTGTTAATCGCTTGATTTTCAGCCTATTTTTATTTTTCAATAAGCAACCAATAAGCAAAAACCAACACAATACCTCATTTTCACCCTCAAAATTGCCTCATTTGTGGCGGTCGCTGGGTTCAACATCGGCGGCGGTGGATTGTGCCAGCGGTTGAGGGTGGCGCCTCATCGCCTCGGCGAGGGTTGATGTGTTGAGGTCGGGGCGGCTGGCGGTGCTGGGGTGCTGCTTTCCACCTGTGGCGAGGTGTGACGGCGAGGCACAAAAGAAACAGGGCAAAACCTAATCGGCTCGCCCTGTCGCTATCGTCAGCCTGTTGCCCACTCGCTGGCTATGTGGCTTTGCCTGTCGCTCGGTGTTGCCTGTGGTGGCTCACTCGCTGGCGGCGGCAAAACTCGCTCGCTCGGTGTTGCTCATCGGCTGGCGGCTATCTTGTTCACAATATCGCTTACAGCCTCTTTGCAATATTCAATCTCATCGGCACTGGTGCTGGGATTAACAAAACTCTCATACATCGGTAGCAATCCCAAAACCGATAAAAAACGCTTGGCGGCGTTTAGTTCCTCGGTGGCGGCGGCGTACATCTCTGTAATTTGTTTCTCGCTGTCGTGTTGGATTTTGTAGAGGTCTAATAACGCTCTCTCTCGCTCGGTGATGGCGGTTGCTGGGGCTTGGCGGCGGTAGTGGCTGGGGCGGCGGTGGCTGTTGCCCTGTCGCTGGTTCATCGGCTGGCGAGGCTCACCGCTGGCGGCGGCTCGCTTGGTTCTTTTTCTTTTGCTCATATCTTTAACGTTTAAGGAAACAAAATGCCCCCTGTTTAGGTGTCCTCGGTCGTTAAAGTAACCGTGTGGGTGTTTCCACTACCACCACCATACAAAGGGCAAAATTATACCATTACAACCGCTTGGGGCGGTCGCTCAAACTTTTAGGTGCTGCAAAGGTAGCGTTTTTTCCTCAACCGCCAGCACGCCGCCGCCGTTTTTTTGTGCTTTGTCGCTGTTTTTTGTGGTCGCTATCGCTGTTAGTGCTTACAATATAAACACAAACCTAACCGCTGCACTCGCTTACAGGTGTCGGGGTGGGTGGCTTTTGTGAGGCGGTCTAACTCGCTCTCAATTTCCTCGGCTGTGGCGGTATCATAGGAAAGCCAGCCCCTCAACTCATCATCTTCAATATAACCACGCTGCAAAGCCTGTAACAGCGTTATTTTTTTCTCCCTGTCAAGTTCAATCCTCATCGCCTAAATTGTTTGAAATCTCATTTATAACGCTGGTTAATTGCTCATCGGTGAGGTGGGCTATATCAATACTTTGTGCCTGTTGTTTTGGGATTATATATTGCATTAACTTTTCAAGTATTATTAGCCTGTCTTTGGGTTCTAACGCTTTCAAATCCCTCACCATTTGGCGGCGGTTCTTATCAATCACCTCGCCAATAAACGCCCTCACGCTCTTTGTTACTTTGTTAGGCACGCCCTTTGGTCTGCCGTTTGGGTTGTTGGTCTTACCTTTCATCTTTGTAAATCTTTGTTGTTTTCAAACATCGGCTTTCTCACTTAACCCCAACTCTTTAAGGGCTTGGCGGTAGGCTTTATCGTTGAGGCTGGTTGTTGGTAGGTCAAAAATTGGCTCGGTGTGCTGGGCTTTCAAAACCTCTCTCACATCGGTAGCCCCCACCTCTACCGCCTCAACCTTTTCAAGCAACCAAATAGCGGCTTTCAACCGTGTTGCCTCGCCCCCTGTCTGCATTAACTCTCTAACGGTGTCAACCGCCTCGGCGTGCAAGCCAAACAGGGCGTTTCTCACCTCGGCTTTATAGTCGCTGCATTGCTGGTTATAGAAACATTGAAACGGCAAACTCTCTTGCCATTTATACAGCGTGCCTCGGTTGATATTCAACCGCTGGGCGGTCGCTGTGTAACTCTCACCGCTCGCCAACAATATACAGGCTTGCTCTTGCTGGGGCGTTAACCCTGTCGCTGGCGATATTGTTGCATTTTGTTCATTTTTGTTGCCCTCGGTCGGGGCGGTCTTTCTCTCTCTCATCGGTGTTGCTGTTGCTGGTTTAACATCATCTTGAAATTACCAAATTAGTAATTCTTGACAACTTAATATAGAGGCAATTTGAAAAACAGGGCGGCGGTGTCAGCGATAAAACTTTACCGCCTCGGCTACCTTTTTGTTAAGTTCATCAATCGCCTCGCTTTTGACGGTCAACCCCTCTCGCTCTTGGCACGCCGCCTTAACCGCTTGCCTCAAATCGTGTGCCTGTTTTGCCGTCAACTCGCCTCGCTTTTGTGCCTCGGCGATTTGGGCTAAATATTCAGCCTCGCCCCCAAAACTATCTATATGCTGCACAAAAGCCGCGTTTTTAATCTGCCTAACTGTTTTCATTGCTTGAAAATTTAATTGAATATCGTTGATTTTCCTTATAGCGTTATAGGTATCTCGCCAGCGTTTCACCACGGCGATATAAAACGCCTCATCATACAGGGTTGCCCCTGTGACGGCTGGCACGCCTAACACACTCGCCAGCCTGTGGGTAAATCGTTGCTCATATCTCAATACATTTCTACCTCGGTAGAGGTCGGGTATTGGCTCGCCCCTCGCTCTTTGCTCTCGGTTCTTATCATAGAAACACAAAATCTCATCTCGGCGGTGGTAATATAAACCGCTGGGCTGTAACAACCGCTTTGCCCACGCCAGCACGCCCAAATGATTTATATAAACCTCGGTGGGGTGCTGGGTGATAATATTGCACCCCACATCGAGGCGAGTAACGGCGGCGAGGTTCATAGGTAGGTGTAACTCATCGCTCAACCGCTCAACCGCTCTTTGCACATCGGCTCGCCCCATTGACTTGAAGTTATCGCCTAAAAACCATTTGCAAAGTGAGCCGTCTTTAACTCTCACTTGCCAGCGGTTAACGGTCACTTTCAAGCCAGCGAGATTGCCTGTAACAACCATATCGCCGCCGTTATATTGGTGGGTCGCTACATCGGTGAGGTAACAGGGTGTTTCCTCAATGAAACTCACCCCCTCAACATCGGCGGCGGTTAACTTGAAATTAACGGTGTCAAACATTGGTGCAAATTACTAAATCGGTAATCCTTGACAACTTAATATAGTGTCAGTTTTGTTTTGAGGTGGGTTTGATACAATCGCCCCCACCTGTTGGCTCACTCGCTGGGTTCTTGGCTCACTCGCTGGGTTCTTGGCTCGCTGGCTCGGTGTCTAACTCGCTGGCGGCTGGTTGCCCTGTGGCTGGGTGATGGCGGGTGGCACGCTCTCTTAATAGGTTCATTTCCTCATCAAATTCACCCTCACTCAAAAGATTATACAGCGGCACTCGGTCTTTGCTTTTTCCTCTCGCTATAAACAACTCTAAAACGCCCCCTTGCTGCACAACTTTATTAACAACCTCAAATCCCTCAAACACAAACAAAATAGCGTCTGCCTCGCCCTTAACATCGCCAAAAGCGAGGTTACTTGTTGGGTCGAGTACATAGATACTTGTTAGGTTCTTGCCTTTCATTGTTAGGCTCTTATCGGCTTTACGGTGAACATCACCGCTAAATTGGTCGGGTACATCAACAAAATAGGCAAGTAAATCACCCACGTTATAACCGTCACGGCTGGCGGTCGGTTTCCCTTGTTTGTCCTGTCGTTTTTCCTCAAAGGGCTGGTAACTCTCGGTGCTGGCGGTGCAATCTAATCGGGTTTTGCTCTTGGTTGCCACACGCTCAAAGCGGTAGTAATCTGTAAGTAACATCACGCTGCACCCCCTTTCTCGCTGCAATAGGCGGCGGCTTGGTTGGCTAACTCGGTGTCGCTGGCAACTCGGTTGGATTGTAACCACGCCTCAACCTCACGGCGATTGAAATAACAAATCTTGCCTGTGGGTTTGTAGTGGGGTATCTCACGCCTCATCGTCAGTTTGTAGAGGTAACTTTTGGAAATCCCCATATATCGGGCGGTTTCCTCGCTGGTTAATACCTCTTTTGTGGCAAAGATTGTTCTTGCCGTTACCAAATCGGTAATCTCTTGCAGTATATCACCCTTTGTTGCTGGTTCATCGGCAACCTCTTGGGGTGTTACCAAATCGGTAATTTGGTTCAAATCCTCTTGGCTCATATTGTTTAAGCGTTAACCAACATTGCAGCTGATGCCTCTCGGCTTTCTTAAATAATGTCAACAAAATGGTCGCATTGCGGCCATTTTTGGCAAGGTTGGGCCTTTTTCCCGCTAAAAAACCATAAATTAGGAGCGGCTCTCGGAAAAACGTGGATTGTAG
>JAFSYB010000106.1 GCA_017443765.1 Muribaculaceae bacterium
AACTTGTTTTGAGTTTTTCCGAGGCGCAGCCTAATTTGGCGCGCAGTGCAACGTTAGTGCAAGCCGAGCGAAAAACCAAAACTTGTTTTGAGTTTTTCCGAGGCGCAGCCTAATTTGGCGCGCAGTGCAACGTTAGTGCAAGCCGAGCGAAAAACCAAAACTTGTTTTGAGTTTTTCCGAGGCGCAGCCTAATTTGGCACGCAGCGCAACGTTGGTGCAAGCCGAGCGAAAACGCAAATATATTTGCAGTTTTCCCAGGCGAATGGCGGATGCTGTTTATCGAACCCGCCTTTATGGTGCCACGGTCGCATGAGCCAGCAGCTCAAAAGGCAGGGCTTGGTCGATGACCACTGGATAAAACTCGCCAACGTTCAGTGGTTGCGTTTTGCCAATCAGCACTTCGGGGTCCACTTCGGGCGAGTCCCACTCGGTGCGGCCCACGTAATGTTCCGGCTCCTCGCGGTCGATAATCACACGCAGCGTGCGCCCCACTTTCTCGTTCTGGATTTCCTGCGAGATGGCCTCCTGCACTTCCATGAGCATTTGCAGGCGTTGCTGCTTCACCTCGCCGGGCGTGTCATCGGCATAATGGCTGGCTGCGAATGTGCCCGCCTCCTCGCTGTAGGCAAAAGCCCCCATGCGCTCGAAGCGAGTTTCCTTGACGAACTCGAGCAACTCGTCAAACTCCTCGTCACCCTCACCGGGGAAGCCCACCATGAGCGTTGTGCGCAGGTGGATGCCCGGCGCCTCGCGGCGCAAACGCTCGACGAGATTGCGGGTTTCTTCGCCTGTGATGTGCCGGCGCATATTGCGCAGCACCGGGTCGCTGATGTGCTGCAAAGCAATGTCGAGATAATTGCACACATTGTCGCGTTGAGCCATCACGGGCAGCAGCTCCCAGGGGAACTGCGTGGGATAAGCATAATGTAGCCTAATCCACTCCACACCAGGAATTTGCGCCATGCAATCCACCAATTCGGGCAGTCGCATCTCGCCGTAGAGGTCAAGGCCGTACGACGACAGGTCTTGCGCTATGACGTTGAACTCCTTGACCCCTTGTGCGGTGAGGCGTTCCACTTGCGCCAGCACGCGCTCGATGGGCAACGACTTGTGGCGGCCGGTAATGAGCGGAATGGCACAAAAGGCACACAGGCGGTTGCACCCTTCCGAAATCTTGAGATAAGCGTAATGCTTGGGTGTGGTGAGCACGCGCTCATCGGCAAGGTCGTCACGCCAGGCGTGGCCCAAGTCGGCCAGCAGGTCGCTCCAATTAAACTTGCCGTAGAACTTGTCCACTTCAGGCAGCTCGGCCGTCAAGTCGGCCATAAACCGCTCGGCCAGGCACCCCATCACGTAGAGCCGGCGGATTCGCCCCTCACGCTTGGCCTGCCCCAGAGCAAGAATGGTATCAATGGATTCCTGCTGGGCATCGGCAATGAAACCGCAGGTGTTCACCACCACAATCTCGCCGTTCACTCGCCGCGGGTCGTGCTCGACGGTGTAGCCGGCCGCCTGCAACTGGCGCAGCAAACGCTCGCTGTCGACCAGGTTCTTGCTGCAACCCAGCGAGATTACATTGATGTGGCCGCGTTTCATTTGCCGAAGAGTGATTTCACGAACTCCTCGCGGCGGAAAATCTGCAAGTGGTCGATTCCCTCGCCCAAGCCGATGTACTTGACAGGAATCTGGAACTGGTCGCTGATGCCAATCACCACCCCACCCTTGGCGGTGCCGTCGAGTTTGGTGACAGCCAGCGCGTTGACCTCGGTGGCGGCGACAAACTGCTTGGCCTGCTCAAAGGCATTCTGCCCGGTGCTGCCATCGATGACAAGGAGAATCTCATGAGGGGCATCGGGAAGCACTTTCTGCATCACATTCTTGATTTTGGTGAGCTCACGCATGAGCCCCACGTTGTTGTGCAGTCGCCCGGCGGTGTCGATGATGACAACATCGGCCTCTTGAGCCTTGGCACTGGCCACAGCATCGTAGGCCACGCTTGCCGGGTCGGTTCCCATGGCGTGCTTGATCACCGGCACGCCCACACGCTCACCCCAAATCTCCAGTTGCTCATCGGCGGCAGCGCGGTAGGTGTCGGCGGCACCAAGCACAACCTTGTTTCCAGCCTGCTTGAAGTGGTGGGCGAGTTTGCCAATGGTGGTGGTCTTCCCCACCCCGTTCACGCCAACAACCATGATGACGTAAGGGCGCTTGTCGACGGGTACCTGAAAATCCTCTATGTCGGCATTGTTGTTGTCGGCCAGCAATTGGGTGATTTCCTCGCAGAGCATATCGTTCAGCTCACCAGTGCCCACATATTTATCTTTCTTGACACGAGCCTTGATTCGGTCGAAAATCTTGAGGGTTGTGTCAACGCCCACATCGCTGGAGATGAACACCTCCTCCAGCTCGTCGAGCACCTCGTCGTCGATAGTGCTCTTGCCTGCCACTGTATGTGCAATTTTGGCAAACAAGCCCTGCTTGGTTTTCTCCAAGCCGTGGTCAAGGGTCTCCTTTTTCTCACGTGAGAAGAAACGGCTGAAGAACCCTTTCTTTTGAGGCTCACTTGCTGGCTGCGGTGCGGGTGCAGGGTCTTGTTCGGAGTTCAATTCCACCTCGCTCTGTGGGGCGACAGGCGGTGTCGGTGTGTCGGTTGGTTCTATATTCACACTCGGTTCGGGTTCGGCAACTGGTTCTGGGGTTGGCGGTTCCGCATCAACCGTCTCGGCAGATTTCTCCTCGCCCTGAACCGGAGCTGCTTGCTGCTCGGTGCCCGGGGCGTGATTTGGTTCATGTTCAGTGCTCTTTTTCTTGAAGATGTCAAATAATCCCATAGCAGACAGTGGTTTCTATTGTTGGGTTTGTGAATGTGCTTTGAGTTCTTGTAAAAACTGTTTGGTGTAAATCACCGAGCCGTCGATGTTGAAGTGCTTGTTGTCGTAGAACCATTCGGGGTGCTCGAGAAAAGTGGAATCTTGCGAGTCATCGATACAAACGGCATTGATTTTCAGACATTCCTCCTCGACAACATTCACCGATTGGAAAGCTCCGTTAACCGGGGAGTAATAACCCGGTGGGAACACACACACCACTTTCACCCCTCGGTCGTTGCATATAGTCATGCATCGCACAAACGAATCCACGCACGCCTGCACGGTATCCTCGTTTTGGATTGTCTTGAGCATGGGCAACGACATCGGGCGCTCATGGGGCACAAAGCCCTTGTCGCTCTTGTTGCTGTAACCAATGAAGTGATACAGCAAGATACGCCACCAGATTCGGTTGTAGCGGTATGAAGCCGAGCGAAGCAGCCAGGGCTCAACGGCATCCTTCGACTCAAGATTGCGGTCGATCAGCTCATGCCCGCATCCATAGTAGGGCACCAGCACGTTGTAGCGTTGGCCCAACCCTTTCCGCGACAATTCGTTGGGGTCTAACACAAAAATCACCATCTTGGGTGTGTAACGGCGGAACACACAATCGAGCATGGTTTCGAAATAAGGCATCGACTGTGCATTGGCACCGCCGTTGTAGCACGTCATGCCCAAGGAATCCTCCATGAGCGAGGGCATGAGGCTGTTGATGGCCAATGAGCTGCCAATAATCAAGCACTCCTCGTTGCTGCGGTTAATGAGATAGTCAATGGCCTGGTAGTCGCCAGGCAGGATGTGCGTGGTCACATAACGCTTGGCAACGAAGCCGAGCAGCAGGTCGAACCCCACTACAACGACCAGCACACACAAGAAATATTTCAGAATCGTTTTCATCTTGCATCAGAATTGGAAGTAAATGAAAGCACCACTTTCGAACTGCGCGCAGACGGCAATCACAATAATCATTAAGGCCGAGCTCACAGCCGACACATAGACGTTCTTGTTGTGCATCAGGTGAATGTTCCAGCCCATTTCATCTTTCAGCTCCTTGAGCACCAGCAGGGCAATAAGCACCAATGGGAGGGCCATCTCGGATTTGCCCTCGCCAATGAACAGCGGCCCGCGACGGTAGAGGATGTGGTGGAAAGCCTGCACGGCGTCGCTCAGTGTGTTGGCGCGGAAGAAAATCCAGCCCGCCATCGCCAGCACAAAGGTGAACACGATGTTAACAGCTTTCATCAAGCCCGTGGTGGATTCCTTGATATGCAGGAACTTCACGCGGATGGTGTGCCCGCACAGGAGCAAGCCGTGGTAAGCGCCCCACACAACAAACGTCCAGTTGGCACCGTGCCACACGCCGCTCACCACAAAGGTGATGAGCAAGTTGCGCAAGTGCTTGGCACGCGAACAGCGCGACCCGCCCAGGGGAATGTACACATAGTCCATAAACCATGTCGAGAGCGAGATGTGCCAGCGACGCCAAAACTCCTTGACCGACGTGGCAAAGTAGGGGCGATTGAAGTTCTGCATGAGGTTGAATCCCATGCATCGCGCAACGCCAATGGCAATGAGCGAGTAACCGCCAAAATCACAAAAGATTTGGAAAGTGAAGAAGAACGCGGCCATAATCACACTCGTGCCATTGTGGTTGGGCAGGTTGTTGAACACCGCATCCACATACACCGACACATTGCCTGCGATACACAGCTTCATGAAATAGCCCCAAATCATCAGCTTGAAGCCCTCGATGAGATTCTCGCCGTTGAACTTGTGGCGGGTGTGGAACTGGGGCAACAGATTGGCGGCACGCTCGATGGGGCCGGCCACCAGCTGCGGGAAGAAACTCACAAACAGCGCGTAGGTGAAGAAATTGCGCTCGGGGCGAATGGTGCCGCGGTACACGTCAATGGTGTAACCCACTGCCTGGAAGGTGTAGAACGAAATACCCACGGGCAGCAGGATGTCGAACTCCGGCACAGCCATTCGCAGGCCCGCAAGGTCGAGCAGCGAGAACACCGCCCCGGTGGCGAAATTCAAGTACTTATAGATGAACAGTATCGCAAAATTCAACACCAGGCAAACTACCAGCGAAACCTTTTTGGCTTTGCCTGCCGAATCTGCGATGTGGCGTCCGCACACCCATGTGACAATGGTGGAGAAACCAATCAGCAGGGCGTAGGCCGGTTTCCAGTTCATATAGAAATAGTAGCTTGCAATCAGGAGGAACAGGTTTCGCCAGCGGTGTGGCAACAGCCAGTAGAGCAGGCATACTATTGGGAAAAAAGCAACAAAAGCTAACGAGTTGAACAGCATATCACTTCAATGAATAAAAATCACATTATTTTCATCGGTACTTAATCACGCGTGCCGGGTTTCCGGCCACGATGGCAAAGTCGGGCACATCGTGGGTGACTACCGCGCAGGCACCTATCACCGCTCCATTGCCAATGCGGCGCACACCAGCCAGGATAGTGACGTTGTGGCCAATCCACACGTCATTGCCAATATCAAGCGATGTCTTCGGCAAGCTGCCTTGTTGTCCTATGGGAGTGTTGCGGTCTGAAAAAATGTGACCGCCCCCCATCACCAATGTGTTTATCCCAATCATACAGTAATCACCCACTTTGAGACTGGAATTGTGTAGTTCAAATCCGCTGCGTATTCCCGTATAGCTGCCGATTGACACGTTGTTATGCAATCCAAAATAAACTCTGCGGTCAATGTTGCACCCCTTGCCGCATGAAGTCAAAAACGCGCGGCAAAGCCAAGTGCGGAAAGCCGTGGACACACTGCCGAAAATGGGATTATCGCGACGCGGCAGATAAAAGGCAATGCAGTAGTATGCGATAACAAATAATTTCTTAAACACTTTCATTCCTGCAATTTATAGAACCCAACATCAAGTGACACCGTAAATACAAACGCTAAGTCGGTTTCTTGAATTTGCCAATAATGAGCCACCAAATAAACTTATATGCCTTAAGCAAACGCATAAAACGTTTTGGCTGGTGAATGATGCGATAAACAAATTCCATGTTATGATCCACCCACCATTTGGGCGCCCGTTGTGCATAACCGGTATATACCTCAAAACTCCCACCCAATCCTTGGAAAATGGCTTGGTGACGTTGTTGAATCTCTTCCATAAGCAATTCTTGCTTGGGCGAGCCCATTGCCACAAAAACCACATCGGGTTGCTTGGCACAAATGTCGTCGATAAGCGCCTGACGCTCTTCATTGGTCTTGATATAACCATTTCGCCACCCCAGAATGTTGATTTCAGGAAATTGCGCTTTCAGTTTCGTGACCGTTTGCTCAATCACCTCCTGCCTGGCTCCCACCAGATAGAACGACTTTGTGTGGTGAAACCGCTCGATAATATTCAGCCACAGCTCGCAGCCGGGGATTTTGCAGGCATCGGCAATGCCCATTTGCCGCAGCGCCCTCATCACACCGGCTCCGTCGCAGTAGCCCATGTTGCGGTTGATAATGCTCCTGGTCTCGTCGGTGGCATGAACCACTTTCTCGGCATTGATGGCCACAAGGATGCTTTTGTGCGAGTCCACGTAGGCCAGCAACTGGTCTCGCGAGGTGAACGGATAAAGCTCAACCCCATTTAACGACACTTTTTCCATAACGGTAATTGTTAGTTTCTTTATTTCCGCAGCTTGACTTTCGACAAGTCAATCATGTCGCCCAGCATGATTTGGAACTCATCGGAGAAAAACACCAGCCCTGGCGCAAACGTCATCTCGCCAAAGTAGGGCTTGTCGTCGATACAGTAGAGATCCACACGCACAAATGGGAAACCTTTCGACAGTCGATGGGCAATGTCAATCATTTGCTCCAGGCACTTGGGGCGAGGCGTGGGTGCCAACTTCTCCTTGCCGGGGACTGTCCATTCGGGATGCGGGTTCCAATCCATGTCGTAGTCCATTCGGGCAAACTGATGTGAACCCTCAACCCGGTCGCGGTAGGCGGCGCAGCTGTGCACAAAGCCGTCGAAGCAGTTAAACTTGTAGTCAATCAGCGCCTTGTTGATGTCACCGTCCTGAACAAGCAACTGCTCGGCAATAATGCGCGGCTTGATGAGCGAGTAATGCGGCTGCCCGGTGAGCTCGCCATAACGAATGTCCAACCAGAAATCAAGTTTTTTCCTTATTTCCTCAAGATTAGCTGTGGCCTTGTCACGCACCAGGAAATTAGCGGCGCAGCCGTTGTTGGCTTTCACTACAAATTGATTCGGCAACGCGTCGAAATCAATGTCGCCGGCTTTGTCATACACGCCGTACAGATTGGTGAGAATCTCCGAGCCACAAGTCCGGGCCACATAATCGCGCACGGCATACTTGTCGGCCATCTCGGCCCAGCGCGTGAGGTCGGCAAAGCGCATCATCCAGAACACCTTGTCGTAGAACGTCACGGGGTGCTTGAGCTCGCGCCAGCGATGGTACACTTTGTAATAGCGCAACTGACCGAGCGGCACCATCATTTTAGCGAACAACCCACTAAAGGGATTGAACAACTTGTATTTTGTCTCCTCTGACATAAATTTGAATCTAAATAGTTATGCCTGAAATGATATCGCAATCCTTGCAACTTCAGTTCATCAGCTGTTGGTATAATTCATTTAATCTCTGTGCAATGGTTTCAGGGAAAAATTCCCTTGCCAGCTCGGCCGATTTCTGTCCCATGCGAGCGCGCAGCTGGGCATCGCCCACAAGCTCCGACAACCGGCTGGCCATGATGTTTTTTTCGCCGGGATTGAACAAGCGCCCATTGACACCGTCACTCACCACGGCAGGTATGCTCCCCACCTGTGAGGCGAAAACGGCCATGCCATGCGACATGCCCTCAAGAATCGTGAGCGGCATGGCCTCGATATACGACGGCAGAGCCACTATCTCGCAGAGCGAAAGGAGTTCATTTTTCCGCTCACCGTCGACCCATCCTTCGTAGGCAACCGATTCTTGCAGATGATATTGCTCAATCAGGCTGTTCAGGCGCTCCACATCGCCCGTGCCGCACACATGCAGCACCATTTGGCTTCGCAACGATTCGTCAATCATCGACAAGGCCTCCACCAAGTCAAAGACACCCTTTTGCTCAATCAGAAGCCCCATGAAGAGGATGTGTACCTTGCCGTCGGCCTTGACCGGCAACACAATCGGTCGTGCAATGGGATTTGCAATGCAATGCAAGTTGGTCAGCCCCAAGTCTTGCTCAAAAGTGTGCTTCCACTCCTGCGAGAGCACAACCACAGCCTCGGCCTTGCGCAGCGAGGCGGCAACCGAGTGCCGCAGGGCCTCGCTGCCATCGTAATACTGCTTGAATCCCCCGCCATGAATGTGCATGACCACCTTGCGACCCAGCAAATGAGCAAGGTTCTGGAACAAGCGCGAGCGCACGTAACTGTTGCGCGAAGCCGTGTGGATGTGCACAATGCGGTAGCCATGCACAAGCAACCCCCACAAGCACTGCAGCAACGACTTCGCCAGCAGCCACACATTGGTGAGACGGCCTTGCGAGGAATTGGCCACGAAGTTCATGTGGTCAAACAGCTGGCTGTCGTAGGTGCTCAGCACCTGTGCAATTCCGCCCCGGGCAGGCTTGAACATCGGCCCCACAAGCAGAACATTGCGTGATATCTCGGCTTCAACTTTTCCGCTCATCGGTAATTGAACATAATCAAGATGAAAAACAAGGATAGATAGTAAACTCTGCGCATGATGGCAACACGCTTGACAGGGTGGTCTTTCCAATACTCGCCACACCACACCGAAATCAGAATCACGATGGGTACATGAGGCCAGTGATAGCGGTCGTGAAGTGTGTAGAATGTGACGATAAGCATCAAAATCTCAAATCCCCAGAAAACGATGAATGGTATCAGCTTGACAACCTTGTTCTTGATAATCAAGTATATTCCGTAGAGGAAATAAAAAGCGTAGAAAGTCTTGCAAAACGACGAGAAACTGTAGGTGGTAATATAGTTGGCCTTTTCGCCTTCCGACACTATATTGGGAAATGGCCCGATGGCAGCCGAGATATAATTGACAATAGAGGCGAATACCCCGCCCTGCGACATCTTGTCGGCCACCATGCTCTCATAATGTTCATATTCCATAGCCTCGCCATCGGCGCGCATTGCAGTCATCTCCTCAAAAGCCATCTTGAAATAGTAAAGCGTGAAAATGATGCCTACAATCAAGAAAAACACGATATATTTTTTTATCAGCGGGTACCTGACAGCCACCACACAAAGGATTGAGGCCAACAACATATAAAAGATGGCCATTCGGAACAGGAGCGCGAACGTTGCGAAGAAGAGGGCCGCAAGCATATTTTGCACATTGAAAGCTTCCCACATCCGGGCAATAAAATACAATGAAGCCAAGATGAACATGACCATGAAATTTTCTTTCAGGCCGCAAGCCGCAGTGAAAACTGCAAACAACTGCGTACCCCAGACAAAAGCCGCAAAGCAGGCGCTGCCCTCGCTCACAAACTCGCGTGAGAGCTTATACATGTAAAAGCTTGAGATGGCCACAGCCACCGCATTAAAAAAAATGGTCAAATTCACACCGCGCTCGGGTGAACCCGCAATCTTGTAGATAAAGTACAACAGGTACATGAACCCGCGGTCGTCGAGCATGATTTCATTACTGTCGAGGAAGAGCCTGAACTCATGCAGCGGTGCGTGGCAAAAAAGTGCCGCCACATGGTCGTAATGCTGGGCATCGAGGGGATGGTAGCCTAATGGATTGTTGAAGAAATCATAATGAAAGTATCGATAGGCACACATGGCTATCAGCTGGAACACAAGTATCACCGCGCAAGTCACACCAATCGACTTGCGAGAGAACAAATACGAAAAGACAACCACTAGAAACACCAATGCCATTTGCATCATCAAAATGGGTGCAGCTGGAATTTTATGTAACTGCATGACACCGAAAAAGAACAGTGCCAAAAAGTAATAAATAGTCATCTCGCCGAAGAACGAACGTTTCAGCCAGGATGTTCGGTATAAACTATTCTTTGCCATGCGTAAACAATCTTCTTACGAAACTTTTCACATTGATAATAGCCATAGTGGCATTAGCGCCAATGAGCCGGGCAATCTTCTTCTTGAAACGAGGCCAAGGCGAGGACCACGAGCCGGCGTAGTGGTGGATGCTCCGCGTGTTGGGCGTGATGTGGAGCAGTTTCCCACGGGTGTCTATCGGACAGAAATAATCCTTGGGGTAAATCCTGATGCCCTCGATGTCTTGAATATCGCCAGTATGCCGCAAGCCGTACCGCTCAAGCACGGTGGTGATACGCACAACAACCGTGGTGAGGTTTGGCGTCTGGTCGGGATTGATGAAATGCTGGTCGCCATAGTAATCCAAAAACTCTTTAATCAGCGGGTGTTCGGGTTCACAAGCCATGCCCAGCCCCAGATTGACATAAAGCCGCTCGCCCTGGCGAGGCTCATTCTCGCAACCCAGAAAACCGCCCATCTGCAATATGTCGTCGAATGGGCGTATCACCTCCACATCGGTGTCGAAATAGACCCCCCCGTAGTGATAAAGGATCCAAATGCGCGCATAGTCGCTCACAAAGGCATATTTGCGCGCCTGGTAAGCCTCGGCCACGTAGGGAATGCAGTTGACATCGAAGTTTTCCTCGTTCCATTCCTTGATCTCATAGTCAGGGAAGAACTTTTTCCACGAGGCTATGCACTGCTCGCCAAGTGAGCCAATTGGACCACGGCCGAACCAACAGTAATGTATGACTTTCGGAATCATAATGCAATTATTGTTTCTTTCATGATGATGAACCCGATTTTCACTTGTTTCGAATAGCATGCAAATAGATACCCTGGACAATCATTTGCATGATATAGGCAAGCAGCATGGCCACAGCCACTCCCGTGGCACCATGGCCACGCAAGAGCGAATAGTGTGACACGCACAATATTATGGCTGCCCATATTAAGTTGAACAGCAGAAGCTGCCACATTCTCCCCTTGCTTGTAATCGAATAACCCAGCACAGTGGTCAAGGCTGCGAACACGCTTGTCACCGAGAGAACAACAAGCGGCATGGGATTGGTGTACCCCTTGCCGTACAACTGGAAAATCCAGGGGCTGAGAATTGCAAGCAGCAATGCCACGACCGCCGCCACAGAGCCATTGATCAGCAGGCTGTACTTCTGCACACGCCGGAAATGACTGCCATCATTGTTCAAGCTTGTCAGAATAGGCAAAATCATGGTGCCCACAGCATTGGGAATGAATAAGATGAGCATGAACCACTGGTAACTCACCTCAAAGTCGGCAACGTCAGCGAAATCGCCGAAACGTTTCAGCCAGATTCGCAGTACAAAGAACACCGGCACAAAGAAAATGGCCATCAGGAGTGAGGGCAAGCTGAAACTAACCAGTATCTTGAAGTCTTCGTTGTGAACATCGCGCCAATTTAGCACTACATGCTCGGCTCGCAGGTCGCGGTTAATCCGCACTTTGTTCATCAAGGCAATGCAAAGGAAGCCCACCCCGAAGCCGACTATACCGCCCATGAGCCCCCACAACCAGCACCCGGCAATCATGGCCACCGCCTGCACTGCGCAGCCAACCACCTGCACCACAGCACGCCCAAAGAAATCCTCAAAGCCGGTGATCACGCCTTCCTGGGCAATGTTAACCACCACTAACAGCACGATGAACGACGACAGCCGCAACATGCTTGCCATCTCGGGGGACTTAAGCAAATCCGCCAAAGGACCGGCACACAGCAGCAGAACTAATGCCATCACAGCACCAACCACCACAGCAAAGCCGTTGGTGACATAATACACCGACGACATTCGGCGGGCATCATGCTCGCGGCGGTATTCGGCAATGTATTTGGTGGCTGTCACGCTCAAAAAGTAGCCCCCAACGTTCATGAAAGTCATCACGGTGGATTTCACCATTCCGTATTGTCCGTAAACCTCCTTGCCGAGAATAAGACTGCACACAATGCCTGCCACCAGGGTGAATAAGCGAGCCAACGATGTTCCGCACACCGACCAAAAGGCACCTCCAGCCATGCGCGTGGCAATGTCGGATTGACCCAAGCGGGATTTCACTGTCGAAACAATCGAACTCACGTTCATCGCCACATAAAGAAATGATAGTTGGTCACGGTACTCATCTCACCAGGGAAATAATAGGATTTCACCACGGTTATGGGTACATAAAGCAAAATGGGAATCAAGCACAAGGCCAGCCTTGCAAATTGCTTGCGCTCGTACAGATAGTCGGCCGTGTAAGCCACTACAATCAAAAGACACACATAGAACAAGTCGGCCGGACGAACCATGTAATGCGCCGTGTTGATAAACAGCGTCTCGAAACAAGAAGCCAAGAGAGAAAAAGCGAAAAACACAGGCAGCAGCCGGTCGTTGGGCCGGCTGGCGCGCAATTGCGGGTAATACCAGATGGCAATCACCTGCGTGTAGATGGCAATCAGCCGCATCGGGCCAAAGCTGGGCCGGTGAAAGTCTCCGCTCAGCAGGTTGGCCAGCATGGCACTGTAACGTTCGTAACCCACCCATGAAACCAAATCGGTGAGGAAACCAAAGGCCTTAATCCACACCGGATAGAGGCCGAGCAGAAAGCACACGGCATAAATCGCCAGCAGTTTTTTCCGTGACAATAAGGAGATGCGTTCAAATGGCAGGAAATAAACCGGCAAGAGCAAGAACGCCGAGTAGTGAATCGTAGACAGGAGCAACACCCCGGCTAAATAGGGCCAGAATTTTCGGTTAGCCACCCAGGGCACCATCGCCACACAGCCAAAAGTCACCACCCACTGGCGCAGGAAAGAGAACCAGTTGATGGAATAGGGGCCAAGTATCAGTAACAGCCCCAGCCAAGGCAAAACCAACTTGCGGTGTCGCACACCCCAATAGAGCAAAACGGCCTGCAGCAAGGCCCAAAAGCCGAAATAAATCGTAAAATGGCATTTAAGTGTTGCTATTAGCTTGGTAATCAAGCTAAATCCACTTTCAATCCCACCCTCACGCACCACGGTGCCGTGATTGCACATATTAAAATACTGCTCGAGATACATGATGTGGTCCGACCCCGTTTCGTACCGCACGCCAAAAATCAAGGCAATCACCCCGATGGCAGTCAATACTTCCCAGCAATAAAACGGCAAGTGCGGCAAGCCATGGGCTTGCCGGACATCGTCGCGCTGGCGGGCGTGCCAGCCAAGGGCGAACAGGGTCAAAGCCAAAAGAATGTATACAGCAAGACTGAGCAGCATCGCAAAACCGTTCTGGTTAGCGTTAGCACTTTCGGTAGATGCCACAGAAGTCGAGAATCACCTTCTCGTCGCTCCAAGGCAGGGTTTTGAACGGGTCGTGAGCCGTGAGCATTACCACGATGTCGGCACGGTCGAAAGCCTCGCGGTAGTCGGTGAGTTTGAACACCTTGTGCTCGGTGATGTTGGGCTCCACCACCATAATGTCGGCATTGTTGCAGCTCTGCATCACCGAGGTGGTGATTTGCTTTGCCGGCGACTCGCGCAGGTCGTCGATGTTGGGCTTGAAAGCCAGGCCCATCATGGCTACACGCGGCTTGCGTTTGTGGTCAAGCTCGAAGCGCAGCATGGCGTTCTTGATGCGCTCCACGCACCACTGAGCCTTATAGTTGTTGATTTCTCGCGCTTTGGCAATAATCTTTGCCTCCTTGGGATAAGCGGCTGTGATAAAGTAGGGGTCCACGGCAATGCAATGTCCGCCCACACCGCAGCCAGGCTGGAGGATGTTGACGCGAGGGTGCTTGTTGGCCAGCTCTATCAGCTCCCACACGTTGATGCCAGCGCGGTCGCACACCATCGACAATTCGTTGGCAAAGGCAATCTGCACATCGCGGCTGGAGTTCTCGGTGAGCTTGCACATCTCGGCGGTGCGTGCATTGGTGCGGTGCAGCGTGCCCTGCACAAACTGCGAGTAGAATGTGATGGCCTTGTCGGTCGATGCGTCGTCGATACCGCCAATCACGCGGTCGTTGTGCACCAGCTCGTGAATCACGTTGCCGGGCAGCACGCGCTCGGGGCAGTAGGCAATAAACAGCTTGCCATCAAGCTCTGGGCGCAACTGGCTGATGAGCGCCGCCATTTTCTCGGTGGTGCCCACCGGCGATGTTGACTCGATGACATAGAGGTCGCCCGCCTTGAGCAGTGGCGCCACCATGCGTGTGGCCGACTCGACAAATGAGATGTCGGGTTCATGGTCGCCCTTGAACGGTGTGGGCACCACCATGAAATAGGCATCGCAAACCTGTGGCTCGGTGGCGGCTTTCAGGCTTCCGGCGGCAACCACTTCGCGAAGCATTGTTTCCAGTCCCGGCTCGATGATGTGCAACTTGCCGGCATTGGTCATCTCAACCACCTTGGGATTAATATCCACCCCGAAAACCTCCACGCCATGCTTGGCGGCTATTATCGCTGTGGGCAGTCCGATGTAGCCCAAGCCCATAAAACATGCTTTCATCTTTGAAAAATCTATATTTTGTAAAACGCAATGTTATCTTTTCTCTCCGTAGCCGTAGCCGTAGCTGTGGTATCCGTAGCCGTTGAACTCGTCGTAAGTGCCGTTGAGCACGAGTGTCATGTTCTTGTATCGGTTCTCGGTGTAGTTGCGTTCCAGCTCGGGCAGCATGGTCTTCTCGAACAGACCGGAGCGAATCACAAACACGGTAAGATCGGAATGCTTGTTGATGATTCCCGAATCGGCCACCACATCAAGGGGCGGGCAGTCGAGGAACACGTAGTCGTAGGAACCCTCCAGCGTCTCAAACAGGTGCTTGAACTGGTCGGTGAACAATAACTCGGTGGGGTTCGGCGGAATGGTGCCCACGGGAATGACATCCATATTGGGGTTAATGGTGCCGCTCACAATCACGTCCTGCAGGCTCGACACGTGGCCGCTCAGGTAGTCGGCAATGCCTCGCGCGGGGGAGTTGACAAACGTGGACAGCGACGACTTGCGCATATCCATGTCTATCAGCAGCACACGCTTGCCCTTGATGGCAAAGCTGGTAGCCAGGTTGGCCGAGATAAAGGTCTTTCCCGACCCGGCATATGCCGAGGTGAACATGATCACCTTGGTCTTGTCGCCCGAGCCCACCACAAACTCGATGTTGGAGCGCAGCACACGGAAAGCCTCGTTGATGGCGTTTCCAGAGCGTTCCTTGACCACAATCTCGCGCACCTGCTTGCGCTTGTTGAGCAGGGCAAAGATGCCCTTGCGCTTGCGGTAGGACAGCGGAATCTCGCCCACAAAGGGCAACGAGAGCGACTCCAGGTCCTTGCGGTTGTGGACAGCATTGTCCATTGAATGGTGGAGCAACAAAAGAATCAAGGGTATGAACAAGCCAAGCAGCAGTGCCACAATCACCACATTCAGCTTGACCGGGCTTGAGGGGCGCATGCTGCCGTAAGGCGGGTTGAGCACGCGCGTGTTATAGGCTGTGAAAGCCTTCGAGAGCTGGTTCTCGGCTTTCTTCTGCAAAAGGAACAAATACAACTGCTCCTTGACCTTCTGTTGGCGCTCCACGCTGAGAAGGTCTTTGGCCTGGGTGGGATTGGACGAGATTTGGCGATTGGTCTGCGACTCGTTGCCGCGCAGCGACGAGATGCGGTCGCTGAGCTCGGCAACGGTGTTCTCGACCGAGGCAATAATGGCCTGGCGCACCGAGGCAATGTTCTGTTCCAGGTCGGCAATGAGCGGGTTGTTGGAGCTGCTGTTGCTGATCAGGCTGTTGCGCTGCATCACCAGCGTGTTGTACTCCTGAATCTGCTGCCCCACGGTACTGTTGTTAATACCGGTGTTGGCCGGCAGGGTCTTGTACTTTCCGCCATCGTTGGCGAGCTGCTTGCGAATGTAGTTGGCCATGAACAGCTGGTTGTTCAGCTCCATGAGCTGTGCGCGGTTGGTCTCGGCACGCTGCATGAATATCTGCGAGGCCGCCGACACATCGGGAATCATGTTCGAGCTCTTGTAGCTCGAGATGCTGGCATCCACATTGCCCAGCTCGCTCTCAATCCTGACAAGCTCCTCATCGATGAATTTCGATGAGTTAACAGCTTGCTCGTTGATGTTGTCCACCCATTTTTTGTCGTAGACAAGAAGTAGGTTGGTGAGCACATCGGCGGCTCGTTGGGGTGACACATCGTCAATTTTCAGGTCGATAACCGAGGAGCGGTCGTCGCTTTGCTCCACCGAGAGTGCCCCGGCGTAGCGCCGCGTGGCGGCCTCGAGCGTGGATTTACGCACATGAATGGGCTTGGGCCACTCGCTGCCGTCGTAGGCATCGGTGGGGTTGATGAGCAGTTTGCCGATAGGTGTCTGCACCACTTTCCCAAGCTCGGCCTTGTAGTGCTTTTCGGAGGCCGGCTTGTGGTTGAGCACAAAACTCGACAATATCGCTGTTCCATCGCTGAGCAGCTGCACATCGAGCGAGGCTGTCTCGTCCTTCTCCAAATCGGGCATCGACACCTGCACTGGCAAATTAGAGCCATAGAGCTCCACGGGGTGGAAGCGGCCATCAATTGAGTAATTCATATCGAGGTGCAATGTACCCACCACATCAATCATATAGGTTGGTGACTTGAATGTGAGCATCTCGTTGTGCAAGTTGGTGCGCGTGTATTGCTGTCCCATGCTGGTGAAGGCTCCGAAAGCCTTTGTGATGTTCCCGCTGGGGTCACCGTCCTTGATGAGCACCGACGCGCGGCGTGTGTAGGTGGGCTGGGTGGTGATAATGTAGACCCCGGCTGCGATAAGCGCCAAGACTATCGACACCAAGAACCAATACCAATTGGAAACGCACAACTGCACGAGTTGCTGAATGTTGATGGAATCTTCCTCGTCAGCATTCTGGTTGGGCGTTTTCGGATAGGAGCTATAAGCGTTCTCGTTCATTTCTTTTTTAATAAAGGTGTTCTCTATTTGGTAAATAGGTTTCGCTGTTAAATCATGGCTGTCATTTCCAGTTCTTGACAAGCAAGATGATAGTCGTGGTGAAAGAGGCAATGGAAATCCACATCGAGGGTCTCAGCAGGTCGTTGCCTATCGAGGTCGACTCGCGAGCTTTCTTAGAGTTTGGCTCCACATAGAGCACATCATTCTGCTTGAGATAGAAAGCGGGCGAGGAGTAAAGCGACTTTTGGTCGCGCAGGTCAATGCGGTAGGCCATTTGCTTGCCATCCTCCTCGCGCATGACCAGCACCTCGCGGTTGCCGTAGATGGTGAGGTCGCCGGCCTGACTGAGTGCGTCGAGCAGCGTGACCTTGTCGTGGTCGATAAGGAAACGCCCCGGACGGTTAACCTCGCCCATCACCTCATAATACATATCAAGGAAGTCAACGGTGACAATGGGATCTTTTATCATATCGCTGGTGAGCAGCTTGTTTTTCACAAGGGTCTGAACCTCGCTGCGCGTGAGCCCCGCTATGTGCAGGGGGCCAAGCACCGGGAAATCGATGTTTCCGTGCTCATCAACCGTGTAGTGTGTCACTGTCGAGGTTGAAAGTCCCGTGCCGCTCTGGGTTGGGCGGTAGCGACCTACAACGGGAAGATTGAACAAATAGGCAAGCTCGGGGTTCTTGCTGCTCACGATAATCGACAATTTGTCGCCTGCCTGTGCGCGCATGGTCTGAAGTGGAGGGAGCTGTTCAACCGACCCAGACTCCACATTCTGGAAATAGCCCAGCTTGGGCGCACTGCACGAGGACATCACCAATGCACACAGCGCGAACATGCATAGTTT
This sequence comes from Muribaculaceae bacterium, assembly GCA_017443765.1. Taxonomy (GTDB): domain Bacteria; phylum Bacteroidota; class Bacteroidia; order Bacteroidales; family Muribaculaceae; genus Sodaliphilus. The sequence continues at coordinate 17,683 of JAFSYB010000106.1, forward strand.
CAAGTTCTTTTTTTTCATATTATTTTGTTTCATTTTGTCTTAGTTTGATTCTTATTCTTGATTATCAAGTTGATACAAGTCCACAGAGCCGCCATGGACAGCAAGACAAGATTGACGTCTAAATATTTGCTCAACCAGATTGCCAAAGCGGCAAAAACCATAGTCAACAACACGACAATGGCCAGCACCGCATGCTGGCCCAAGCCTAACGAGAGGAACTTGTGGTGGATATGGTTCTTGTCGGCAATAAATGGGTTGTTTCCCTGACGGCGGCGCACCAGCACCACACGGATGACATCAAGACAGGGAAGGAGAATGGGGCCGAACGCCACTGCCATGGGATTGGCATCGTGCAGCAGGGGCAGGACATCGTCATGCATCGGCGATTCGGTGAGCATGGTGTTGAGCGCGATTCCCAATGCACATATCAAAAAACCAAGGAACATCGAGCCGGTATCGCCCATAAATGTCTTGGTATGACGCTTGGCACTGCCGAAAATGTTGTACATCATGAATGCGAACAAGGGGCCCATCGAAGCCACAGTCACAATGGCAAAGCCGTAGGCCATGGAGTTGTACTGCCCCAGGCGGTAGAAGACAAAGCCAAAATAGGCCAGCGCAAAGAAGCAAATCGATGAGGCCAAGCCGTCGATGCCGTCGATGAAGTTTATGGCGTTGGTCACAAACACAATAGCGAAAATCGTAATCAGCAACCCGACCATCCAGTGCATCTCATGAATGAAGAGCACGCCTTGCAGGTTCAGCAGCTTTGTGCCCCCGACAAACAACAGAACACCGGCCACAATCTGACCGATAAACTTAGTGCGGTAACGCAATCCCCACAAGTCGTCAACCAAGCCGAAACCAAAGAGCGCCAAGGCGCCCACCAAACCGTAAAGAATGTTGATTCCATTGTAGTGGAAGACTTTCAAAATTTCAGGAATATTCACGTTGTGAGCGACATTAATCATAATCGCTCCCACAAGCATGGCTATGGGAAAGAAACATGTGCCACCAAGACGTGGAACATTGATGTGATGGATTTTGCGCTCGTTGGGCTTGTCGAGGAAACCCTTTTTAAACGACAACGAGATTATCGCCGGAACCAATAATGCCCCGAGGAGAAAACCCACTGCAAATCCTATCAATAACAAATACTTCATTTCTTTCGACGCTCATTAATCCGCCATGTACCAACTGGGCTGAAGCACATTCGCAATTAGTCGGCTATGCGACGACATAGTTGTGAATGTATCTTTCTTCCAATCAGAATCAAGACATAACATCATTCAAATAAAGAAATATACACACCATTGGCATGGATTATACATAAACACCCATTGGGCGGCTATAACAAAACTCGTGCAAAGTTAGATAAAATAAT
>JAFSYB010000107.1 GCA_017443765.1 Muribaculaceae bacterium
CCTCGACTGCCATTGTGATCAGGAAGGCTGCAAAAGTGATCCACCGGCTGCCGTGCACGCCCAGAGCTGCAGCCACAGCGCGCATTTGCACACAAAACAAGATGTGCGTACACAATATCACCAACGAGTAACGGCCAAAATAGGTGACTACCGGGACCCTCGGGAGATTCTTGCACGCCCAAAACATGGACAAAATGGCCATGAAAGGAATGCAGTACAGTTTGAGCCAATTGGGCAGTTCCTGCTGGTGGATGCCGAACCCCTGGGAGAAAAAGAACACGAACACCATCACGAGCGGGAAAATCAGGAGGCCCCAGCGGTCGTGCGACGATGGGGCAAGCACACCTTTTTGCTTGACAAACCACCCCAAACAGAAATAAGGCAAAGCAACCAAGGCGGTGTCGAACTGAAGTGGCAACTGGCAGCGGTAGCGGGCAAGTGCAAAGCCGACGGCAGCCAGCAACAGCACGGCGGCAACACGCCACAAAACCGAAGCCAGATACTTGTGAATCAAATAGAACAGCACATTGACCTCAAACAGGCTGAGCAGGAACCACATGGGCATAGTGTAGTGCCACGAGCGGGAAATGAGCGGGTCAAAGAGGTAGGCCCAGGAAAATCCCATGGTGGAGTCGATGCCGTGGCTCTGTTTATACAACGCCACCAGCCAGGCAATCAGCAGACAGAGCATCTCGAAGAACAACAACGGAACAATCATGTTGTTCACCTTGCGACGCAAGAAATCGCCAAACCCGTCGTAGGTCTTGAAAAAGATTCCCGAGAGAAAATAATACATCGGAATCCGAAACGACTGCAACGTGGGGTTGAGCTTGATGTGTACCGACACAAAGAAGTCGCCCACGACATCGATGTGTTGCAACACAATTAGCATGATGCACACCCCTTTCATGAAATCGATATAGGGCAGACGTTGTTTCTGCTGCGTGGCCATAGCTCTTAAATCAGTAAATCGCAAACGGTAATCATAATGGTTTATGACGATTTATGGGGTGACGCGCGCCAACTCGCTGTTGGCGTGAACGTGGAAATGGCGTCAGTTGTCGGCTTGAGCCAGGAATCGCTCCACGTCGAGCGCGGCTCGACAGCCGGTGCCAGCAGCGGCCACGGCCTGCCGGTAGCGTGGGTCGGCGACATCGCCGGCCGCAAACACGCCGGGCACACTCGTTGCGGCGCCATCACGCGTCACCACATAGCCTTGCGCGTCCAGCTCCACCTGGCCTTCCAGGAACTGGGTGTTGGGCTGGTGGCCGATGGCCAGGAAAAAACCGTCGATGGCAATGTCGAATGGCTCCTCATGGTCGTTGCCCTTGCCACGCACCAAATGAACCCCCTCCACGCCATTGTCGCCGAACAGCCCAACCGTATTGGTGTTATAAAGAATCTCAATGTTCTCACGCTCGGCCACCCGTTGCTGCATGGCCGCCGAGGCACGCAGGTAACCCTTGCGCACAATCATATAGACCTTGCTACACAAATTGCTCAAATAGGTGGCTTCCTCGCAGGCCGTGTCACCGCCGCCGACGACAGCAACCACTTTCTTGCGGTAGAAGAAGCCATCGCAGGTGGCACAAGCCGAGACTCCCTGGCCGGCGTAGCGCTGCTCGTCGGCCAGACCCAGGTACTTAGCCGAGGCGCCTGTGGCAATAATCACAGCTTCGGCGGCCAGCTCTCGCCCATCATCAAGCTGCGCGACAAACGGGCGGTGTGACAGGTCGACGGCCTTGACCATTCCGGCGCGCACATCGGCCCCCACACGAACAGCCTGCTGTTTCATCTGCCCCATGAGCTGAAAGCCATCGATGCCATCGGGGAAACCGGGAAAATTCTCTATTGTGGTCGTGGTGGTGAGTTGTCCACCAGGCTGCAAACCTTCGTACACAATGGTGCGGATACCCGCACGCGATGTGTAGATCGCTGCGGTGAAACCAGCCGGGCCTGAGCCTATAATCAAGCATTTAGTTGTTTCCATATTCTAATTTATAATTGATAAACCGGAACCTGCGACCAGTCGATGAGGTCATTGGCTTGGTGGATGTCAACAAAGTCAAAGTCACGGAGCCATTTCCGCAGCTTTTGTTCGGCCTGGCGCAATCCCACGTAGGACTTGAACTTGCGTGCGAGCGGCAACGACTTAATCATAGGTTGCCCAGGGTCGAGATCGCGCGGATGCAAATAACTGAGCAGATAATCGCCGCTCTGACGGCTCCAGCGTTTAATCAGACTGTAGGGGAACAGACGGAAATATCCTCCACCCGAGAACACAATGTGCTTGCCCATAATTGGCTTGAAGCTGATGGGGAACTCCTTGAGCCTTGCGCCCGCATGGCACACAATCGCAGGCCCCTGGGTGCTGAACGAGGGCATGCCGCCATGGGCGTGGGCTGCCGGGAACACCGAGCTGTCGTACTTGATGCCCAACTCGCCAAGGGTCTCAAAAGCCCATGCCTCGCTCTCGCGAATGGAAAACCCCGGAGCGCGAAACACTTCGACTGGCTGGCCTGTGATGTCCTGCAAGAGCTTGACACCAGCCTCGACATCGTCGTGGAACTCCTGCGGGCTTTGCTGCCACACCAGCTGGTGATTCATGGTGTGGCAACCCACCTGATATTTCTCGGCAATGCGACGCACCACTTCGGGATAAGTTCGTGCCACCCAACCGATAACGAAAAATGTGGCGCGCGTGTTGGTTTGGTCCAGAATATCGAGTATGCGGCTCACATTATCGTGAATGCGTACCTCGTAATGCTTCCATTGCTCCTCGCTGCGTGTGTCATCGCAATCAAGCAGGTGGAACCACTCCTCAATGTCAAAAGATAGTATATTCATCATAAAAAACTCTCAAAGAAAGACTTGATAAAAAAACGGCTTCACGCCACATCGTAATCAAGTAGCTGGAAGAAAATGTTGTCCTTTGTCATCTTAGGCAATTCGCCATCAGTCAAGTCTTTGAAAATCAAATTAAACGGTGAACGCTTGATAAACTTGGGCAACTTGAAATAGGTCTTTCGCATCTCAATGCCCAACCCCACATATAGATTAAACAATGAGAACGTCTCTTTCAATCCAAGCTGGTCAGCCTTCATGCCCTGGGGCAACTTGGCCACAGCAGTATGAAACAGCGGCTTGTCCATCTTACCCAAGATGGTATTCCCCTTGACCGAATAAGAAAAATAAGGACATTGCAGTCGCCACTGGATAGTGGGTTCATCGTAGTATATACGGTTTTTCTCGCGACTGACTTCGTGAATGTAGGGGTCGCACACCCCTACCCTGACATCCAAGGGGGAAATCAAATAGAATCCCAGGTTCTTGAGAAAGCCATGCGTGCTGTTGGCGTTGGCTACCCCAATCACAAATTTCCGCCCCATCTCCTTGGCTGTGTCGTAGGTTTGTTGCGCCAAGATGGTGAACAGCCGTTTTCCGCGATGGTCGGGGTGCGTGGCCGTGTTGAGCGAGAGCATTCCCTCGGTTCTTTGCCCATTGATAAGCATTTCCACGGGAATGACGGCATAGTGTGCGGCCAGTTGACCATCGGTGGCGTAGGCATTAAAGGCCAGCACATTCCCGCGCGGGTTGAGCAGATATTGCCACTTGAGGTAATCGAAACTGAATTTTTCCACTCGGTTCGGGAACGTGAGGTGGAGCAAACGCATCACCTCCTTAACTGCCTGTTCGGTGGGCTCCATTCGTTTTATGTCATAGTCCATAACACAATAGATTAAAGCGTTATACCAAAAACCTTATTCCTATCTCAGGTCCACCACGTCGGTTCCTGGGGGGACGAGGGTCTTGTCGAAAGTGAACGTTGCGGCCGTGGCGGCCACATGGGTTTTATAGTTCGACAGGGTGATGGTGAAGGCCGAGCCATCGCTCATCTTCACATGCACGTTTTGCACCAGCCCCGACTTCGTGTCGATATAGAGGTAGAGTTTCTCCATGTTGTTCTTATTCTTGGGCATGAGCATGATGGCGTAGCATCCTGGCACTTGCCCGGCAGCTTTCCACATATTGAAGTTGCGCTTGAAATCCTGGGCCGCCGCATAGGGGTTGACGGCCTGGAGGTCGGCAGCGGTGGGCGTGGTGATGTTCACCTCGCCGGTGGCGGTGCTGTAGGTCCACAGCGTTTTGCCATCGTACCAGCATTTCATCTCGTTCGAGAGTATGCGATATTTGCTGCCGCTCATGGTGATGGTGCCCGATGACGTGCCCTGGCTGCCTTTCACAGCATAAGCGGCGGTGACATTGCCGCCCTGCTTGAGGGCGTTGACAGCGCGGTCGAGCATCTGTTGGGGCGTCTGCGCAGCAGCCACAAGCCCGACAAGCAACGAAATTATCAATGAGATGGTACGCATTGTATTGATTTCCAATCAATTTTAACAGATTAAGTAAACAATTGGTCAACATCCATGGGTGTGATGAGCACCTTGCGGGGTTTGCCACCCGAGGCTGGGCCAACAATGCCGGCCGCCTCCATCTGGTCCATGATGCGCCCGGCGCGGTTATAGCCGATTTCGTAGCGGCGCTGGAGCGATGATGTGGAGGCTGTGTCGCCCTGCACAATCCAGCGCACGGCTTCCTCGAAGAGCGGGTCGCGCTCCTTGAGGTTGCTGGCATCGGCTCCGCCGCCGCCCTCGTCGGCATTGCACACATACTCCGGCAGCAAGTATGGGTGGTCGTGGTCTATGTTCTTGTCGGCATCCTCCTGCTGCTTGATGAACTCACACAGGCGAATCACATCGGGCGTGTCCACCAGTGGGCATTGCAGGCGTGTGACCTCGCCATCGACCGAAAAGAGCATGTCGCCGCGTCCAATCAGTTGCTGTGCGCCGCCGCGGTCAAGGATAATGCGGCTGTCGGTCATCTGCGAGACAGCAAAGGCCACCCGGCCAGGGAAATTGCTCTTGATCAAGCCGGTGATGACGTTGGCCGAAGGGCGTTGTGTGGCGATAATCATGTGTATGCCCACGGCACGTGCTTTTTGGGCAATGCGCACGATGGGGGTTTCCACCTCCTTGCCCGCCGTCATAATCATGTCGGCAAACTCGTCGATGACGCACACGATATAGGGCATAAACTGGTAGACCTTCTCGCCGTGGTCGTCGCGGATGTTGCGCAGTTCGCGGCGCCAGCGGTCGTTGTAGTCTTCCACCTTGCGCAGCTTGACTTCCTCAAGCACGCGGTAGCGATTCTCCATTTCCTGCACCAGGCAGTTGAGCACCTTGACCACCTTTTCGGTGTCGGTGACAATGGCCCGGTCCTCGCCAGGGGCAACAGCGAAGAAGTATTTCTCCAAATCGGCATAAATGCTGAACTCCACACGCTTGGGGTCGACGAGGACGAATTTGAGTTCCGAAGGACCTTTCTTGTAGAGCAACGAGGCAATGATGGCGTTCAGGCCAACCGACTTGCCCTTGCCGGTGGCTCCCGCAACAAGCAGGTGAGGCATCTTGGTGAGGTCGGCCACGAAAACCTCGTTGCTCACGGTGCAGCCCAGCACCATCGGCAGCTTGGCACGCGATTCCTGGAACTCCTTGGAGGCGAGCACCTCACGCATTGGCACCACCTGCGGGTCGCGGTTGGGCACCTCAATGCCGATGGTGCCGCGGCCGGGCATGGGGGCGATGATGCGTATGCCCAAAGCCGCCAGGCTCAACGCGATGTCGTCCTCGAGATTTCTGATTTTCGCCACACGCGTGCCGTCTTCGGGCACAATCTCAAACAAAGTGACCGTGGGACCCACGTGTACCTCGATTCGCTTGATTTTGATGCCGTAGTTCTCAAGCGTTTCGGTAATGCGCCGCTTGTTGCTCTCCTGCTCCTCGACATCGACGCTCTCGGTGTTCATGCGTCGGTCTTCCATCAGGTCGAGCGGCGGGAACTGGTAGTGAATGTATTCTCCCGTCGGGTCATGCGGATTGGTGACTTGGTTCGACAGCTCGATGGGATTCAGCGTGGCGGGGCCATCGTCGGTGCCATTGCCCGTGGCTTCAGGATTCGGGTTGTGGGGACGCTGACGGCGTTGGCCGCCACGAGGTTCCGAGTCGGGGCCGGCATCCGGGTTGTTGGCTGGCTCGGTGGGTGCGCTGCCAGAGTTTTGACTGTCGCCAAGGAAACCCGACGGGGCATTGTCGGTGTCGGCCGATTCGGCATCGGTGGTGCCACGCTTGATTTTGGGCAGCTGATGTGGCAGTTTCTCCCAAATTGCCTTTAACGTGTTGTAGCACACCAGCGCCCAAATCATCAAGATGATGAAATTGACAGCAAAAGTGCCGTAGTAGCCCACAAGGCCAATGAGCCATTTATTGGCCTCGTGCCCAAAGGTGCCTCCCAAGGGGAAGAAGGTGGCGTTCAGATTCATCGTGCAGGCCCCCACCACCATCGAGCAAGTGAAAATGCTCAGGAGTGTCACCAGGGTGTAGCCGAAGAAATTCACGCGCTTGCCGGGTTTCAGCAGGCGGAAGGCGATGGTCTGGCACCACACCACGATGATGAACGCGGCCACGCCCACGCCACCGCCAATGAGCCAGTCACTGAGCAAGGCACCCACGGCAGCGCCGGCGTTGGTCACCTGGCTGGCCTGACGGGCATTCTCCAATACACCATTGTCGGCAACCACATTCTGGTCAACAGCCCCGGCCTTGAAAAAATAGGACAGGAACGAGATGAGGAAGAATATGCCTGTCAGCAGCACGATGATACCCGTGGCCATGCGAATGCGCCCGTTCTTGAAAAAGGCTGTGACGCGCTGCCACCAGGTGAGCTTGCTGTTGCGCTCGGCGCGACGCTCGGCTTGCGACTGGCGATACTCCTCACTCTCAATCACATTCGTGATGTCGGGATTATAATTTTCTTTATCTCTTACTTTTCTTTTTGCCATGATACGTTTAAGATTTGAAATGTGATGTAAAGTTACTACAAAGTTGGCACATAGCGTGTTTTTTTACGAAATTTAATCTTTCAGCCAGAAAGTGCGCGTGAACAGTGAAAGCACGGTGAACAATTCCAGTCGCCCCACAAGCATCTCAAAGGCGAGCAGGAGTTTTGCGGCGTCGTTCAGATGCCCAAACGCCCCGCTGCCTGCCGTGACACCGTAGCCCAGACCCTGGTTGCTGATGGCCGAGATGCTTGTATAGACCGCATCAAAGATGGGCAACCCCATGAGCGTGAGGAGCAACGCCACAAAAATGGCCACAATCATATAAATCGACAGGAAGGCAATTACCTTGGCAACGATGGGATAAGGCAGCGGGCGGCCGTCGACGCGCACAGTGGTCACCGAGTTGCTGTGAAGAATGCGGTAGAACTCATTGCCTGTGTTTTTGACCATGACAATAAACCGGTCGATTTTCGCCCCGCCCGATGTGCTGCCAGCCATGCCGCCAAAAAACATAAGAATCATCAGCACCAGCGTGATAAACTGACCTTTGGTCTCGTAATCCACACTGGCGTAGCCAGCACTGGTGTTGGCGGCAATGGTGTCGAAGATTGCCAGCACCCAGCGGTCGGTGGCAGTGTCACACAACCCCATATTAGTCATCCTGAACACGATGAGCAGCACCGCCACCACGGTCACGCCCACATACCACTTGAACGTGTTGCTCTGCAACACGCGCCGCCAGCGGCCGCTCACAATGTGGAACAGCAGCGTGAAATTGATGCCTCCCAAAAACATGAACAAGGCCATCACCAAATAAACGTAGTGTGAATGCCAATAGTTGATACCCTCGTTCTTGGTCGACAATCCGCCGGTTGACATGGTGGTCATTGCGTGGCACACGCCGTCGAACCACCCCATGGGCGGCATGAGCAGGAAAGCAAGCAACAAGGTGAGTACCAAATAGATAACCCATAAGTCCTTGGCGGTTTGGCTCACGCGTGGCCGCAACCGCTCGTGGGTGATGCCGGTGACCTCGGCATTGAAGAGGGCAATACCGCCCTTGTAGTTAAGCATGGGCAGCACGGCCAGCGTGAACAGAATGATTCCCATGCCGCCAATCCATTGCATCAGGGCGCGCCAAAACAACAAGCCGTGCGGCAGCACCTCCAAATCCTCGATGGCCGAAGCCCCGGTGGTTGTGAACCCGGCCAGGGTCTCAAAAAAAGCATCGACGGGGTTGGTCAGCGTGCCCGTGACCAAAAAGGGAATCATGCCGAACAACGAGAAAATCACCCAGATGCCAGCCGTGAGAATCAACCCCTCGCGCTTGCGCATCGACGATGACTTGGACTTGATGCCAAACGTCATCAGCGCGCCACAGCCGGCCGTTGCCAGCAATGCCCAAGTGAATGCAAGGGCAGTGCCGCCCTCACCAAACCCCAGGGATATACCCAATGGAAACAGCATGAATGCCGCCTCGATCATCAGCAGCAATCCCAGCACACGCAAGGTGATGGGAAAATTGATGTTCTGGGTGAGCGTGCGTGACATCAGCTGAACACTTTCTCGATTTTGTGAATGGTTCCGGCCAGGCAAAACACCACCACATGGTCGCCAGGCTGCAAGCGGGTGTTTCCTTTCACCAACTGCCCCACTCCGCCGCGCACCATGCCGGCAATGGTCATCCCCGATGGCAGGCGCAGGTCTTTGACCTCGGCGCGGGTCACCCGTGCCTTTTCCTTAATGATCAGCTCGGCAACCTCGGCATCGCTCAAGGCCAAGCACCTGGAATTTTCAACGTCACAGTCGAGCATGATTTGCACGATGCGGCTCGAAGCCAGCAACTGCTTGTTAATCAGCGTGCCAATGTTCAATGCCTCGGCCTCGTTGATGTATTGCAGGTTTTCAACCTCGGCAATGGTCTTCCCCACCCCATGCTCTTTGGCCATTAGGCAGCCCAGGATGTTGGCTTCGGTGTTGCTGGTCAGTGCCACAAACACGTCGTAGTCGCTGATTCCCTCTTCCTCGAGCAGGTCGGTGTCGCGCGCATCGCCGTACACCACATTGCAATGCGGCAGCGCGGCCGAGAGTTGCTCGCACCGTGCCAAGCTGGCCTCAATGATTTTCACATGGCGGCTGTCGCCCAGGAGCCGCACAAACTGCTCGGCCATGGCACTGCCTCCCATGATAAGCACCTTCTCGGTGGCGAGGTTTTTCTTGCCACAAGCCTGGCGCACCTCCTCGATGCGGTCGAGTGTGGTGGCAATGTACACGATGTCGCCGGCCAGGATGCTGTCCTCGCCGTGGGGAATGATGGTCTCGCGGTTGCGCTTGATGGCCGACACGTGCAGCGCCTGTGTCACCGTGCTCAGGTTCTTGAGCTGGTGGTTGATGATGGGGGCATTCTCACGCACGCGCACACCCAGCACGATGAGCTGGCTGTCGAACATCTCGAAGCAATTCCTCACCCAGGGCAACCGCATCGAGGTCATCATCTCGCTGGCGGCCAAGTAATCGGGATAGATCAAGTAATCAATCCCAATACTGTTGAAATAGGCAGTGTTCTTTTTGGTCAGATACTCCGAGTTGTCGATACGTGCCACGGTCTTCTTGGCTCCCAGGCTCTTTGCCAGTTGGCAGGCCAGCAAATTCCGGGCCTCGAAGGGGGTCACTGCCACAAAAATGTCGGCGCTGCCCACCCTCACGTCCTTCAGGCAGCTGAATGCGGTGGCACTGCCGTGATAGGTCATCAGGTTGTAATTGTCGAGCAGGGTCAGCTTGCTCGCATCGGGGTCAATGACAATGATGTCTTGCTCCTCGTTGCTGAACAGCTTGGCCAAGTGTGTGCCCACTTCTCCGGCACCGGCGATGATGATTTTCACGGGAAGAGTTTAACAATCCTTAATTGAACCGCCAAGGGCGGGAGTTGGGTGTTGAGCTAAAGGGTCAGTCTTGCGCTTTCGCAGTGCGGTAAGCATTCAGGTTCTCGACCTTGAAACTGTCGATAAAAGCACAGTGCCCGGCCACATTGGCTTGTGCCATGTGCACATAGACGCAAGCGCTCTTGGCAAACAGGTCGGGGGCCTGGGTGGCATCGTCAAGGATCAGCAGCGACATGATGATTTCGGCAGTCATGTCGTAGAGCCGCCGTGCAAGCAGGTCGTGTGCCTCGTTGTCGGCCAGTTCCTTGACACGGGTGATGGCGGCCTCGTAACTGCCGACCATTGCTTGCACGCAGTCCTTGAGCGGCTTGTAGTCCTCGCCCACCTCGGCCTGAAGCATCTCCTTGATGATGTTGAGATAGGTGCCATTGGTGACGTAACGGATGGCGGCCACCACCTGCAACTGCGTGGTGCCCTCGTAAATCGAGAAGATGCGTGCGTCGCGGAACAGACGCTGGCACTTGTACTCCATGATAAACCCCGACCCGCCATGCACCGAGATGGCATCGTAGGCGTTCTGGTTGGCGTATTCCGAGTTCATGCCCTTGGCCAGCGGGGTGAGCGCGTCGGCCATGCGCTGGTAGCGCTTCATCTCCTGGCGTTCCTCGGGTGTCAACGGGCGCTCACGGGCGATGTCTTCCAGTGCCTTGTAGATGTCGACGTAGCGTGCTGTTTGGTAGAGCAGCGAGCGGCCGGCATCGAGCTTGGCTTTCATGCGCGACAGCATGTCATAGACAGCGGGGAACGTGATGATTGCCTTGCCGAACTGCACACGTTCCTTGGCGTAGGCAAGTGCCTGGTTGTAAGCCTCCTGCTCCACCCCCACGCTTTGGGCAGCGATGCCCAGGCGGGCACCGTTCATCAGCGCCATCACATATTTAATAAGTCCAAACCGCGTGTTGCCGCACAGCTCGGCCCGGGCGTTCTTGTAAACCAACTCACAGGTGGGCGAGCCGTGAATACCCAGCTTGTTCTCGATGTGGCGCACGTCCACGCCGCCGTCACGCTTGTCGTAGATGAACATCGACAGTCCTCGTCCGTCGGTGGTGCCCTCTTCGCTGCGGGCAAGCACCAGGTGGATGTCGCTGTCGCCGTTGGTGATAAAGCGTTTCACGCCGTTGAGCCGCCAGGTGCCGTCGGCATCCTGGGTGGCCTTGAGCATGACGCGCTGGAGGTCGCTGCCGGCATCGGGCTCGGTGAGGTCCATCGACATGCTCTCGCCGGCGCAAACACGGGGAATGAACCGCTCGCGCTGGTCGTCGTTCCCAAACTCGTAGAGGGTGTCGATGCAGCTCTGCAAGCTCCAGATGTTCTGGAAACCGGCGTCGGCGCTCGAAATCATCTCGCTCAGCATCGAGAACACCACGTTGGGCAGGTTCAGGCCGCCATAGCATCGCGGCATCGACACGCCGTGCAGCCCGGCTTTGCGGGTAGCATCGAGATTCTCCAGCGTCTTGCTGGCGTACACCATGCGGCCGTCCACCAGGTGCGGCCCCTCCTGGTCCACGCTCTCGCTGTTGGGCTCGATGATGGTGGCGGCCACCTCGCCGGCAATTTCCAGCACGCGCCGGTAGTTCTCGATGGCATCATCGTGGTTGACGGGTGCATCGGGATAGGTGGCCGCATCGGCGAAATTGCGCTCTCGCAGCTCCACAACGCGCTTCATGAGCGGATGGTTCAGGTGAAAACCAATCTCGGGACATTCGGTATAATAGTTGTTCATCGTTGCGTCTTATTTTGAGTTCTGCTTGTAATACTTTATCAGTTTCGGCACCACCTCCTCCACGGTGCCCACAATCACGTAGTCGGCAATTTTGTTGATGGGTGCGTCGGGGTCGCTGTTGATGGAGATGATGATTCCGGCGTCCTGCATGCCGGCTATGTGCTGAATCTGTCCCGAGATGCCGCAGGCGATATACACCTTTGGGTGCACGGTGACGCCCGTTTGTCCCACCTGCCGGTCGTGGTCCACCCATCCGGCGTCCACGGCGGCTCGCGAGGCGCCCACCTCGCCATGCAGCTCCTTGGCGAGCTGAAACAGCTGGTCGAAGCCTTCCTTGCTGCCCACGCCGTAGCCGCCGGCAACCACAATGGCCGCACCCTTGAGGTTGTGCTTGGCCTCCTCCACATGGCGGTCGATGATCTTGACGACATAACTCGATGCGTCAACATACTGGGTCACATCGGGATACACCACCTCGCCACGAGCCTGGCCGTCGAAAAGGGTCTTTTGCATCACGCCGCTGCGCACGGTGGCCATCTGCGGGCGATGGTCGGGGTTGACGATAGTGGCCACAATGTTTCCGCCGAATGCGGGGCGGATTTGATAGAGCAAGTTCTCGTAGTGCTTGCCGGTCTTGGCGTCGTCATAGTCGCCAATCTCGAGCTGGGTGCAGTCGGCGGTGAGACCGCTGGTGAGCGACGACGACACACGCGGCCCCAGGTCGCGGCCAATCACGGTGGCTCCCATCAGGCAGATTTGTGGCTGCTCTTGCTTGAACAGGTTGACGAGCACATCGGTGTGAGGAGCCGACGTGTAGGGAAACAGCTCCGGCCCATCGAAGACGAACAGCTTGTCCACGCCGTAGGGCAGGATTTGACTTTCCACCTGACCCTTGATGCCGGTGCCCACAGCCACGCCATGCAATTCCACGCCCAACTGGGTGGCCAGCTTGCGGCCTTTGGTGAGCAGCTCTTGCGACACCTCGGCCACGCGGGTGCCTTCTATCTCGCAATAAACAAATACGTTATTCATGATTTTTTATCCGATGATTTTCTCGTCCAACAACTCCTTGACCATGCTCTCCACATCGGTATCGCTCGCAGTAAGGGCCTTGCTTTCCTTGGCTTGGAACACGATGTTCTGCACCGTTTTCACCTTGGTGGGCGAGCCGCTGAGGCCGCACTGGCTGGGGTCGCCCCCCACATCGGCAACGCTCCACTGGTTGAGCGTGAGGTAGGGCCGCTCGTCGTAGAGTGCCTTCCACGGCTCGTTGCCCGTGCGCTCGAGCGGACAGGTGGCATATTTGTATTTCATCACCAGCTTGGCGTGGCATGGGCGGCAAGGTGCTGCGGAGCTGCCCACGGTGACCAACAGGGGCAGCGGGGCCTCGACGGTTTCCACACCGCCGTCGATATGACGACGTATGGTTGCCACGCCATCAGCCACCTTGATGATTTCCTCGGCGTAGGTCACCTGGTTCATGCCCAATTTCTGAGCCACTTGCGGCCCCACTTGCGCGGTGTCGCCGTCGATGGCCTGACGGCCACCAATCACCAGGTCGACACAACCGATTTTCTTTATGGCTGCGGCCAGGGCGTAGGACGTGGCCAGCGTGTCGGCGCCGGCAAACAGGCGGTCGGTGAGCAGCCATCCCGTGTCGGCACCGCGATAAAGTCCCTGCCTGATTATCTCGCCGGCTCGCGGCGGCCCCATGGTGAGCACGCCCACCGTGGTGCCGGGCACCTGCTCGCGCAGGCGCAACGCCTGCTCAAGCGCGTTCAAGTCCTCGGGGTTGAAGATTGCCGGCAGCGCGGCACGGTTGATGGTGCCGTCGGCTTTCATCGCATCGCGGCCCACGTGACGTGTGTCGGGCACCTGCTTGGCCAGCACAATGATGTTCAAACTCATAATGACTATTATATAATGTGTTCACTTTTTTTCAACCTGCAAATTTAGGCAAAAAAGCGAACACAGCCAAAATGCCGCGCCACATTAAGGCAATTTAACCGAAAAAAGACGGCGCACCTGCGGGGGTGCGCCGTCGGTGTAACGATGAGCAAACGAGCAAAGGTTAGTTTTTTAATTGCAATGTTTTTGGGTAATTCAAGCTGCACTCAGCTGTTAAATCATGCAATACTACACCTTAATATATTACTAATTAATACATCTCTCGCAGAGCCTTGCGGCGGTATTCAAACGGCGAGAGGCCAGTCATCTTCTTGAACACGCGGCTCAGGTGGTGGGGGTACTTGAACCCGGTTTTGTAAGCCACCTCACTGATGTTCAGGCTGCGGTCGATGAGCAGCGCTTTCACGTGATCGATGGTCACCTGTTGGATTTGCTCCTTGGCCGAGCGGCCGCTGATTCGCTTGATGATGTCGCCAAAGTAGTTTGGGGTCAGTCCCAGCCGGCGAGCGCAGTACTGAACCGAGGGCAGGCCCTCCTTCTCGGGCAACCCTTGCTTGTAGTAATCCTCAACCACCTCGCGGAACTGCGTGTACAGCTCATTGTTGATCACACGCTGCTCGGAGTACTGCCGGTCGTAGCAGCGCTCGCAGTGCGCCAAAATGGTCAGGATGTTGGCCACGATGATTTTGAAGGTCTGCTTGTCGAAGGGCGCCTTCAGCTCATTCATGATGTTGGTGAAACAGCTCAGAGCCGCAGCTCGGGCCGAGGGCGTCAGCTCCAGCGCTTCGTTGCAATCCTGGCTAAAGAACGGCGACTCCTTAATATAGCTGGCAATAGCCGGATTCAGCCCACGGAACAAGTTCTGGCTGAAAAGCAAGGCATAACCCTGCGGTTCTTCACACACGCCACTGTCGGCACCAAAAATCTGGTCCGGTGCCACAAAAAGCATCGTCCCATTCTGATAGTTGTACCGGCTCAACCCATAGGTGAGGGGGCCATCGTAACTCTCCTTGAGAATCATAGCATAGAAACCGAAGCTGTTCAGCTCCAATTTCACCTTGTCGACGTACGAGAAATCAACGAGAGTGACCAGGTCGTTCAAGCAGTCGAAGTGATAGCGCTGACAATAGTCAGGCACTCTTTCCAATCTGATAATTTCGCTCATAAAATTTAAGTAACTAACAAACAGCTGCAAATTTAGCAAAAACTTTTCATTCGAGCCAAATATTTTGCATTTATTATAACGTTTTCCTTATTTTTTTTAAGTAAAATCGCTCAATATTCGCACTTGTTGTTTGCGTCACCCTCCCGGTGCGGGCCTCAAGCGCAAATAATTGGAATGATAATGTGTGTGAATTTTTAGCGCGTTATTCGATGCGGTGTTGCACATTCCGAATTTTTGGCGTAATTTTGCGACAAAAGAAATAAGGTGGGTTCTATAAATTGCAAAAATAAGATGAATGGTTTTGGTCGTCTTGGGTTGCTTGCTGGCATATTTTGTCTCAACTACTTGAACCGTAGCCCGCTACTGCTTCGCGCAGCTTGAGACAAAATCTACTCAGCAATCAATCCCAATACGACTCAAGCAA
>JAFSYB010000108.1 GCA_017443765.1 Muribaculaceae bacterium
CAGGTGCTCGACGACGGACGCCTCACCGACAACAAGGGGCGCACCGTCAACTTCAAGAACACCATCATCATCATGACCAGCAACATGGGTTCGAGCCTGATTCGCGAGCGTTTCGAGCACCTCACGCCGCAGAACCGCGAGCAAGTCGTGGAGCAGACGCGCAACGAGGTGATGGCGATGCTCAAGCAGAGCATCCGCCCCGAGTTCCTGAACCGTATCGACGAAACCATCATGTTCACCCCGCTCGACGAGCAGCAAATCCGGCAGATTGTGCAGCTGCAACTCACCGGCGTGAAGAAGATGCTTGCCCAGGGTGGCATCGCCCTTGCCTGGACCGATGCAGCCATCAGCGTGCTCGCCCGTGCGGGCTATGACCCCGAGTTCGGTGCACGACCCGTGAAACGCGCCATCCAGCAGCTGCTGCTCAACCAGCTCAGCCGCGACATCATCGCACGCCAGGTGAACCGCGACCGTCCCATCACTATCGACGCCGACACCGCAGGCAAGCTCACGTTCAGCAACTAAATGCCCATAATCGCCACACAAGCAGTATTTCTCCTTCAAGAGGGATGTTGCTTGTGTGTTACTTTTTGACTCGGTTTTAGGAGTAGCCAAATAGCGTTCTGTAACGCTTTGGGTGGGCAAATTGACTAAAAGAACAAAAGAATCAAATTTTTTATGGCTGGGCAACGTTTTGTTTGGCTAATTCATCCTCAATGCGAATTGCACGAATTTGGCGTATTTCCGGAACACCCCCAAAGATGGAATTAGCACTGCAACGGCAACAGGTTGCGGTGCTTTTTTACGAATATTTCGTGGTCAATGTGCATCTGTGATGATTTTGTTGTAATTTTGCATCGCAGAATATTAGAAACAATGATTAAGATAGAAATAGACCCTCGCATTAGGGCATTGTGCCCGGAATTGCGCATCGGGCTGGTGCGTGCCACGGTGGTGAACAGCCCCACGAGCGACGCGCTGTGGGGCGAGCTGGAGGGCGAGGCAGCCGCCATTGGCGAGCAGTACGCTGAAATCCTGGCGGTGAACACGCGGCCGGCGATAGCCGCCACACGGAGGCTCTACAAGGCGCTGGGCAAGGACCCGGGCCGCTACCGCGTGGCCAGCGAGCAACTCTGCCGCCGCATTATCAAGGGGCTGGGGCTGTACCGCCTGACCACGCTCATCGATGTGGTGAACCTGGTGTCGGTGCGCAGCGGCTACGCCATCAGCGGCCTCGATGCCGACAAGCTTGCGGGCGACACGCTCACCCTGGGCGTGGGGCGAGCCGGCGAACCCTATTGCGGCATCGGGCGCGGGCCGCTCAACATCGAGGGGATGCCCGTCTACCGCGATGCGCTGGGCGGCGTGGCCACTCCCACCAGCGACGAGGAACGCACCAAGTTCACGCTCGACACCGTTACCGCGCAAATCAACATCAACGCCTTCGGCCCCGAGATGCCCATCGGCGAGGCCGTGCAATGGATGGTGACACTCCTGAAGAAATATGCACAAGCAACCAACATCGAAACCCACATAGCACAATGACCACGCTTGAGATTTTAGAGAACAACATCAACGAGCGCAGCATCGAGCAGGTGGTGCGCTGCTTAGAAGACGGCGGGCTCATCGCCTACCCCACCGACACGGTGTACGCCCTGGGCTGCGACGCACTCAACAACCAAGCCATCGAGCGCATCTGCGCGCTCAAGGAGATGAAGTCGGCCAAGACCAACCTCTCCATCATCTGCGCCGACATCGGCGAGGTGGCGCAGTATGCACGGTTCGACAACCAGCAGTTCCGGCTCATGAAGAGCCACCTGCCCGGGCCGTTCACGTTCATCTTCCCGGCCCTGTCGAAGCTGCCGAAGGCGTTCAAGGGCCGCCGCACAGTGGGCATTCGCATTCCGCGCAACGAGATTGCGCTGGCCATCGTCCGCACCCTGGGGCGTCCCATCCTCACCACCTCGGTGCAGGGTGCCGACGCTGACTACCGCTGCGAGCCGGGGCTGATAGCCGAGACCTACGCCGCCACGGTCGACATCGTGGTGGATGGCGGCCGCGGCGGCCTCATTCCCAGCACGGTGGTCGATTGCACCGGCCCCGAGCCCGTGGTTACCCGTCAAGGCCGAGGCGAGCTGGAGATATAGGCAGGCTATCGGCAACACCGGCGACTGCGCGAGCCACTTTCTTGGCGCAAGGCCACACTGGCACGCCGAACCAGAAAGCCGCTGCTACGTTGCAGCAGGCGCGGTACCCGTTATTTTTGGTACACGCGGACGTACTCGACCGCCATGGTGGTGGGCAGCGCACTCTCGTCGACGCCCCGCATCCCGCCCCAGTCGCCGCCCCAGGCCAAGTTGAGAATGAGGTAGAACGGCTTGTCGAAAGGCCAGGTGTCCACGCCGCCACCGTCGTTGCGATAGGTGAGCAGCTCGTTGTGGTCGACATAGAAGGTCATGTGGTCGGGCGTCCATTCCAGGGAGTAGATGTGGAAGTCGATCTCGGCAGTAGCCACCTTGCGTGCGGCGTGCTCGATGCGTGTGCCGCCATTGTTGTAGCGGCGGCAGTGGATGGTACTCGACACCTCGCCAGGCACCACGCCCACCTCTTCCATAATGTCGATCTCGCCGCAGTCGGGCCAGGGATTGGCGTTGTAGTCGTTGTTGGCGGGCATCATCCAGAAGGCGGGCCAGGTGCCCTTGCCCTTGGGGAGCTTGATTTTGGCCTCGAAGTACCCATACTGCCAGCCCATGTCGTAGCCAGCGTATAGGCGTGCCGAATAGATGCCGTCGCCGTCCTTGAAGGCGGTGATGAGCAGCTTGCCATCGACAATCTGCGACACGCGTCGGCCGTTGTGCTCGCCGTTGACGTAGGCCTGCAGCTCATTATTGACGCGCCCCGGGGGCCACACCTCGTGCACCCATTCGTCGCCAGGCACTGTGCCGTGGTCAAACTCGTCGTGCCACACGAGGTCGTAGTCGGGCAGGTAGCACTGCAGCGAGTCGGTGAGGCGCGCGCTCTCGTTGGCCGCCTGCTCCACGGTGACTACGCCCTGGAGGCCCTGCGAGGAGATGGTGACGTGGGCCTGGCGCATGGAGTTGTAGGGGTTGGCCTCGGCAGTGATGAGGATTTTTGCGGAGTGTTGTTGCGACTGCGCCGGGGTGACGCGCACCCAGGCGGCATCGCTGGTGGCCGTCCACTCGCCGGGTGCGTTCACGCGCACCTCGCGCTGGTCGGCGGCCTTGGAGAAATGAATGTCGGTCACCGACAGGGTGACGCCTTGCGGCTGGGGGTCGTCGCCGCCGCCGCACGCTACCAGCACAAGCGCGGCCAAGATGATGGAAAGGATTTTGGTCATGATGATGGAATTTGGAATAGCAAAAAACACAGGCACCCTACAACGGCGGCAGGGGCACGGCAATTTTGGTGAACACGGTTCGCTGTTGCACGGTGGCGTCGTCGTAGCCGGCGATGTGCTGGCCGGCCATAGGGGTGTCGGTAACGAGCAGGGTGTCGTCAATGGCCACCACGCGCAGGGTGAAAGAGTGGTTGGTCGAGTGCATGGCTACGTTGCGGCCAGTGACCGTATAGGTGTAGTCAACGCGCTCGCGGTAGTTTTGAATCACACCGAGATAGGCCGTG
Organism: Muribaculaceae bacterium; assembly: GCA_017443765.1. GTDB lineage: Bacteria > Bacteroidota > Bacteroidia > Bacteroidales > Muribaculaceae > Sodaliphilus. Next base: position 3,643 of record JAFSYB010000108.1, read on the forward strand.
CCCTGGGACTGGAACACATAGTAGTTGTCGGCGGCAAAGGGAATCTCGCTACGCTTTCCCACCTTGGCGTTGTCGTAATAGAATGCGTAGGCCGTTTGCCAGGCGCGGTCGCACATACGATGATGCATCTCGTCGTCGGTAAACTGCGTGGTAGCCGGGTGCATTTTGCCATCTTCGAGAAACACCTCGGTATCGCTGTCGTAGAAGAGCTTGCGCACCTCCACCTCATCGCCGCAGGCCACGGCGAGCAAAATCACGGCCAGCATGGCCATTGACAGAAAGGGCTTGTTCATTATTCCGGGTAGTTTAGGTTTGCGTCGGTGAGCCGGTCAAGCACCTCGACGAGGAATTTGCGTGCCTCCCACTTGGCCATGGGCAGGTTGTTGAGCATATAGTTTCCGCAGTCGTGCGCGTTAGCGCCGGGGATGTCGCCCTCGTAGCCGGCAATGAACTGGAATGTTTCGCGCACGAGTGGCGCGATGTCGGCTGCGTTGAGGTCGCCGTTGACGAGCAGGCAGTTGCCCGTGCAGCAGCCCATAGGTCCCCAATAGATGATGCGCGGCCCCCACACGGGGTGGTTGCGCAGGAAAGTGGCGGCAAGGTGCTCGATGGTGTGCAGAGCACCCTGGCTCACAGCGGGCTCGCGGTTGGGGAGCTTCATGCGGATGTCGAATGTGGTGACCACGACCCCGGGCTGCAACACGTCCTTGCGCGACACATAGATGCCGCGCAGCAGCCGCGTGTGGTCAACGGTGAAAGAAGCGATTTTTTCCATAACTATTCGTTATTTGTCGTCATAATGCCCATAGGCGGCGAGAACATCGACATAAACCTCAGTATCGAAAATCTCGTATATCAATCGGTGCTTGCGAGTTATGCGGCGGCTCCACTGCCCGGCACGGTCGCCCGACAATTGCTCTGGATGGCCTGTGCCAGTGCGAGGATGATCCATCAACTCGTTGAGTAGACGCTGTGCCTTTTTGAAAGCAGAAAGGTCGGTGCGTTTCAAATGTATCAAATCGGCTTTCGCCCTATCGGAATAAGATATTCGATACATCTTCAAAGAGAATTAAGCCAGTCGTTCATTGTTTCATGATTGCTGAAAGATGTTTTCTCCCCTCGGCGGATTTGCTCGCGGGCTTCGTCAACGCGGGCAAAGAATTCCTCCTTGGTCATCAAGGTCTCGTCCTGTTTTTTGGCAGCGAGACGCTTCAGCGACTTCAACGCCTGCTTAAGCAGATTCTCGTCCTCGGCTATCTCACCCAATGTGCGGTAAATCTCGGCATTTAATTCAAGTGCAGTCATTGTTGTTACATATTATTTTTGGCAAAGGTACACAATTAATTTGTGATGTGCAAACAGTTTTGCTCACAAAGCCGCAAGAATGTCGCTAAGCAGGGCGAAGGTGTGGGCCGGTGCCTCTTGCCAGAAATCGTTGTACTGCGCGGTGTTGTCGCTGCTGGCGCCTGGCGAGTCGCTGATGACGCGCATGCTCAGGAACGGCACGGTGCGCAGGTGGCACACCTGCGCGATGGCACCCGACTCCATGTCGACGGCCAGCGCTTCGGGGAAGTGCCCTTGGATTCGCTCGACGGCTTCGAGGGTGTCGATAAACTGGTCGCCCGAGCAGATGAGGCCCACGTGGATGTCGTTGCGGCGGGGAATCATGCCGAGCACGCGCTGCGGTGCCTCGTAGTAGAGCGGCAGACCGTTCACCGCGCCGTAAACACTCTCGGGACCGCACCACACATCGTGGTAGGCCACGCGAGCCCCCACCACCAGATCCATTACATGAACCTGCTTGCTGGCGCCTCCAGCCACGCCGGTGTTGATTACCAAGTCTGGGCTGAAATGGTTGATGAGCGTGAGCGCGCCCACGGCGGCATTCACCTTGCCGATGCCGCACTGCATGGCCACCACGCGGTTATGACCCATACGGCCCACATGGAAGGTGGTGCCGTCGATTGTTTGTTCGTTTCTCTCTTCGAATTGAGGCAACAGCAAATTCAGTTCCTTGCTCATTGCCACGATAATTGCAATGGTCATATAAAGAAAAAGTTTAATGTGCTGGGTGACATTCAACGCAATCCTCTGAACTGCGTGAGCCATCTAAATAGGTGAATAATTCGGCGAGGACGTACATAGAGCCTCCCACATAGATGAGGTCGTCGGGTTTGGCAAGCTGCTTGGCGTGGTCGAGTGCCTCGACCACCGTGGGGTGGCAGTCGCCATGCAGCCCCACAGTGGCAGCCATGTCGCGCAGGAGGTCGGCAGTGAGGGCGCGTGGCGTGGATGCCTGCGTGAAGTGGTAGTGCGCTTGGCGAGGCAGCAGCGGCAGGATGTGAGCCAGGTCCTTGTCGGCCATAAAGCCCAACACCATGTGCAGGTGGCGGTAATGCTCGTTGCGCAGCTGCTGCATGGCGGCTGTGATGCCCGCAATGTTGTGTCCTGAATCGGCGATGACCGTGGGCCGGCTGCCCAGGCGCGTCCAGCGACCGCGCAGTCCGGTGAGTGCGCCCACACGATGGAACGCCTGGGCCACGCAGTCGGCAGGCAGATCGAAACCGGCCTGCCGTAACTGCCGCACAGCGGCAAGCACCGTTGCCGCGTTTTTCACTTGATAGTCACCAGCCAGTTCACAGCGAATGTTGCCATGGTGCAGGGTGTCGATGATGAGGCATCCATCCTCGTGGCGGTAGTCAGCAATCAGCTGTTCGTCATGGGCAAAAGTGATGGGTGCGCCACACTCGGCGGCTTTGCGCTCGAAGACACGGCGCACGCCGCCCTCGGCCTCGCCCACAACGACGGGCACGCCAGGCTTGATAATGCCGGCTTTCTCGGCGGCAATCTGCTCCAGCGTGTCGCCCAGAAACTCGGTATGGTCGAGCGAGATATTGGTGATGATGCACAGCATGGGGGTGATGATGTTGGTGCTGTCGAGCCGTCCGCCCATGCCCACCTCGAAAATCGCCACATCCACCCGTTGGCGAGCGAAATAGTCCATCGCCAATGCCGAAGTTAGCTCAAAAAACGTGGCACTACAATCCAGGCCGCTGTGCTTGAAACGCTCGACAAAATCAACCACCTCCGCTTGCGGAACACACTCGCCGTTCACACGTATTCTCTCCCGGAAATCGACGAAATGCGGCGAGGTGAACAAGCCCACACGGTAGCCACACAATTGCAGGATGGCGGCGAGCAAGTGCGACACCGAGCCCTTGCCATTGGTGCCGGCCACATGAATGCAGCGATAGCGGCGATGAGGATGGCCAAGCCAGTCGTCGAGCGTGACGGCCGTCTGCAAGCCGGGCTTGTAGCCCGCCGCGCCCTGACGTTCAAAGGCCGGCCGCTGGGTGTAGAGGTAGTCGAGGGTTTGTTCGTATGTCATGAATGAGGGATTAACGAGCTACGAGCTACAAGTAAGCTACGAGCTACGAGTGATGAGTTATGAGTAATGAGTGATGAGTGAGCTACGAGCTACGAGTGATGAGTGATGGGTGATGAATCTATAAATGAATATAATATAAATTCAAGTGATAATTGAGTTGGCGACTTTTATAAGGAGTCCGTTAATATTTTGAATGCACTTTATGCATGGGTCACATATTATTTATTTTCTAAGGATTGCGTCAGTGCTTCGGCGCAGCGCTCGCCGTCGATTGCCGCCGAAACGATGCCGCCGGCATATCCGGCACCCTCGCCGCAGGGGTACAGCCCCTCGACAGCGATGTGGTGCAGTCGCTCCTGGTCGCGTGGGATGCGCACTGGCGACGACGTGCGCGTTTCCACACCGATAACGATGGCCTCGTTGGTAAGGAAACCCTTGGCCTGACGGCCGAAAGTGCGGAACGCCTTGCGCAGGCGCTCGCCGATAAACGGCGGCAGCCACTGGTCGAGGCGCGAGGTGTGCAGCCCGGCGGTGTAGGACGATGGGGGAATGAGGCGCGAGGGCTTGCCCTCGACAAAGTCGAGCATGCGCTGCGCCCCAGCTATTTGGCAGCGGCCCGCCTGGTCGAAACACGTTTGCTCCAAACTTTCTTGATAGCGCATCATCGCCAGCACACCATACTGGCTGAACTCATTGGGCAAGTCCTCGGGGTGCATCTCCACCACCATGCCCGAATTGGCCCAGTAGGTGTTGCGGTGGCTGGGCGACATGCCGTTCACCACCAGCTGCCCCGGTGCACTGGCGGCAGGCACCACCACGCCACCCGGACACATACAGAACGAATACACCCCGCGGCCATCGACCTGGGTGACGAAGCTGTACTCGGCCGCCGGCAGGTAGTCGCCACGACCACCGGGGTTATGATACTGAATAGCATCGATGATCTTTTGCGGATGCTCAAGCCTAACGCCCATGGCCAAGCCCTTGGCCTCGAGGGCAATGTTCTGAGCGTGCAGCATCTCGTAGACATCACGCGCCGAGTGCCCCGTGGCCAAAATCACCGGGCCTCGGAACTCGGTTCCGTCGGCACAAGTCACACCCACCACCTTGTTATTCTCCATCAGCAGCCCGGTGACGCGCATTTGGAAATGCACCTCGCCGCCACAGGCCAAGATGGTGCCGCGAATGCGCTCGATGATGACGGGCAGTCGGTCGCTGCCGATGTGCGGGTGTGCATCGACAAGGATGTCGTCGCTGGCTCCATGCTGCACAAAGATGCCCAGGATGCGCTCCACCGAGCCACGCTTCTTGCTGCGCGTGTAGAGCTTGCCATCGCTGTAGGCTCCGGCTCCGCCCTCGCCAAAACAGTAGTTGCTGTCGGGATCCACAATGCCCTCGCGCGAGACAAGCGCCACGTCCACACGGCGGTCGACCACATTCTTGCCGCGCTCAACCACAATGGGCTTCACGCCCAGCTCAATCAAGCGCAGGGCGGCAAACAGTCCACCCGGGCCAGCTCCCACCACTATGGCCTGCCTGTTGCCGCTCACGGGGTGATAGTCGATGGGCGGCACCAAGTGTTCGTCGGTCATGGGCTTGTCGATATAGACCCGCACCTTCAGGCTTACCCACACATTTCGGTGGCGGGCATCGATGGAGCGCTTGAGCACACGCACGCCCGCAATGCGGTTCTGCGCCAACTGGCGCTCGCTGGCTATATAGTGTGTGATGGCATCGTTACTCGAAGCCACACGCGGGGTGACCCGCAACTGCATTTCCTCAATCATAGTTCAATGGTTTTAATTTCAGTATGCAAAAGTAATCAAAAACATTGACTTTTCGTGACTGTGACGCTAAAAGTCGGCTATTTTTAGTAATTTTGCATTTTCATTTCAGCAAAGATTATGAAAACAAGCGACCAAACAGGTGTTTTGTTCGACCTCGATGGCGTGCTGCTCGACACCGAGGGCACCTATGCCCAATTCTGGACGGCCGTTGATGAGCGTTACCCCACCGGTGTACCCGACTTCGCCTTGTCAATCAAAGGGTCGAACTTGCAGGAGATTCTCGGCTCGCATTTTCCCGATGCCGAGGTTCGGCAGCAAGTGTGGGAAATGCTCGATGGCTTCCAACAGCGAATGCGGTTCGACCTCTTTCCCGGTGCGGTGAAACTTGTGGAGGCATTGCGCAAGGCCGGCATACCATGCTGCGTGGTCACCAGCAGCGACCAGCGCAAGATGGAAGGGCTGGGCGTGCAGCACCCCGACTTACTGCCGCTGTTCGATGGAATCGTTACCGGCGACATGGTGAGCCACGCCAAGCCACACCCAGAATGTTTTCTGAAAGGCGCCGGCCTCATCAACCGCGACATCGGGCATTGCATTGTCATCGAGGATTCACTCAAGGGCCTGCAAGCCGGACGCGCCGCCGGCGCCCGCGTAGTGGGCCTGACCACCACCTACGGCTCTGACCAAGTGCGCCCCCTGTGCGACCTCATGGCCGACGACATCAGCCAAATCACACTGGAAATGCTGCTTTCCCTATGAGAATCTCATTGTTGGTTGTTGGCCGAACCACAACCGGCTATCTGAAGACCGGCATCGATGAGTATGCCGCGCGATTAAGCCATTACGCGCAATTCGACATCCAATATTTGCAGGATGCCAAGCACACGCGCAACCAAAGCGAGGCGCAGCAAAAAACCGCCGAAGGGCGGCAAATACTCGCCACCGTCGACAACAGCGACTATGTGCTACTGCTCGACGAGCGCGGACGGGAATATGGCTCAGCGGCATTTGCGCAGTTTTTGCAGAAACGCTTGCTCAGCGGCGTGAAGCGCGTGGTGTTCGTTGTGGGAGGCCCCTATGGGTTCAGCCCCGAAGTGTATGCCCGCGCCAACGACAAGCTCTCGTTGAGCCAGATGACCTTTCCGCACGAACTCGTGCGCCTGGTTTTCGGCGAGCAGCTCTACCGCGCCTTTACCATCCTCAACCACGAGCCTTACCACCACGAGTGAGAGCCAATGCCCGACCCGGCCTTTGATGAGCTTTACACCACTCCTTATCGCAGGAAACCGCCTGTTAGTCTATTTTTTCAGCATTTTTTGAAGCTCTTGTTAAATTTTTTCTTACCTTTGCAGTCTAAACATTTGGAACAAGCACTAACTGTTTAAATAACAAACGACTATGAAAAAATTACTTGGTTTAGTATTAAGTGCAGCTTTGATTTTGGGAATCAGTGGCTGTGGGATGAACAACACGACCAAGGGCGCAATCTTCGGCGCAGGCGGCGGAGCCGCAGTGGGTGCCGGATTGGGCGCCATCTTTGGCAAGGGCAAGGGAGCCGCCATCGGAGCTGCTATCGGCACTGTGGTGGGTGGCACGGCAGGTGTGCTCATCGGCAAGAAGATGGACAAGCAAGCCAAGGAACTGGCCCAGATTCAAGGAGCACAGGTCGACACCGTGACCGACACCAACGGCTTGACTGCCATCAAGGTGACTTTCGACGGAGGTATCCTGTTCGCCACTGGCAAGAGCGACTTGAGCACCAACGCCAAGAACTCGCTGACCAAGTTCGCCGTTTCGTTGCGTGAGAACCCGCAGACCAACGTGCAGATTTACGGCCACACCGACAACACCGGCTCGCTGGAAGTGAACCAACGCCTGTCAAAGGCTCGTGCCAACTCGGTGCTGAACTATCTGATGAACAGCGGTATCGCTGGCTCGCGCATGGTGAGCGACGGCTATGACTATCAGTTTCCCGTGGCCAGCAACGACACTCCCGAAGGCCGTGCACAGAACCGCCGCGTGGAGGTGTACATCACCGCCAACGAGGCCATGATCCAGGCCGCCGAGAACGGCACGCTGCAGTAAGCAACAAAATCCTTGCCGGCTGACGCCGGATAAGGTTTTTAAGGCATCTAAGGATTCTGACTATTGCTTTTTTGCAACCCAAAGGCTCCTTAGATGCCTTTTCCTATGGGCGGGTCGTGCAATAATCCCGCGCACCCAACTTGATTGAACCCACCTTAAACGACTCGATTTATTTCGCAACCACAATGAAACGCACCCTCCTATTAGCCCTTTTGTTGACATCGATGCTTGTTGCCCTTGCGAGTGGCACCCAGCATTTGTATCGTGGCCGCAGCTCGTATTCCAGCGATATCCTCTACACCTGGGACGGCAAGCACGTGTACCGCGGTCGGAGCACCTACTCGAGCGACATCCTGGCCACGTGGGACGGCAAGCACCTGTACCGCGGCCGGAGCACCTACTCGAGCGACATCCTTTACACCTGGGACGGCAAGCATCTGTACCGCGGCCGCAGCACTTACTCGAACGACATCCTTTACACCTGGGACGGCAAGTACCTATACCAGGGGCGCAGCAACTATTCGGCTGACGTCCTGCTCACCATCACTGGGGGACATATCTATCGAGGCCGCTCAAGTTATTCGAGCGATATTCTCTACAGTTACAATGGGTTGATTCCCACGCCTGTGCTGCTATATATGATTCAGTAGCCACACCCCTTTGTGGAGCACCTGCAAAACTGTGATTTGCAGGTGCTCCTTTTTTTGTCCCTTTTCGTCTTGACCTGCGCGCCATGGGGTTTTCTGCTACTTCAAGGCCTTCGGCATTGCCCAGCTCTTCGTGCTGTTAATTAACTGTTACATAACAAATAGATGCAAAAATTAAATGGTCGAAATTCCCAAATGATTACCGACGTATTTTGCTACTGGCCTGTGAGTTCTTTTAGCCGGTCGAGGAGCTTTTGCCGGTAATCCCGCAGGTCTTTCATGACGCCTGATGGTACTGGTTGAGCAAAGGGTTGAGTATCGCCCTGTAGGCGAAGATTTGAGCGTCGGCGCGAATGTCCTCGGCTTTCTGCGCCTTTTTGTAAGCCATAGTTCGTTGGCTGTCGGAGCTGGTGTTGTTGCGTGCGGCCTCGATGGCGCGCGCGCCGTGCGGGTCGAGGCCTGCCGCGACCTGGACGCCGCTTTGGTTTACGCGTGTGCCCTTGGTTTTGAGCAGCTTTGCCATGGTGCGCTTTCCCTCGCCGACCTGGTGGTTGAGCATGAGGTCGGTGAGGCGGTCGACGGACTTTTGTATGTCCTCCCGCGCGGTGGCGTTTTTGAGCGCGGTGAGTGTCATGGAGACCTCGTGGTCGGTGAGG